>JANQIB010000029.1 GCA_028282385.1 Alphaproteobacteria bacterium | reverse complement strand
ATGTTGCAATCCAGTGAAACCGGCGGCGCGTCATTTACGGTTGTGTCAGGTTACAAAGGACTGGCGCAGCGTCACACGCATCTCAATATCCCGGCTTTATCGGCAGGTACGGCAATTTTGAACCTTGGGCATTATAGATCGAACCTGTTGATGGCAACGACCTGGTATGAAATCCGCACACGGATGCCGAATATTTTTGGCGCGGAATATGCGCTGGTCAAACCGTCTGAAAGCCTGCCGGATGTTGAAACAAATGAGCATACGCTGCGCATTCATTTGCCGGGCCTCAGTATTGAAGACGCTTACAGGAAGTGCCGTTCTTTAACCGGCCGCGGATATCAATGTGATGTTGAGTTCTTGCCGAAAGGCTTCGATCCGCAGGATATTTAATCCTGTATCCTGTAAAGCTCGTCGATCTTTTGCAGCATCTCCGGACTGTCAAACCTAACGCTCGCGCCAATAATTTTTTCTGCAATTTTCCGGTTTGGGGTGATCAGAAAAGTTTCAGGAAGTTTGACCGTTTGAAACAAGTCGCGTGAAATTTTTTTATCCTGATCCCGGCCAATAATCACAGAAGAAGCATTTGTTTTTTTCATCTGCGCCAGAAAGCGCTTCAGGGCTTTGGGGTCTTCATCCAGGCTGATAGCGAGCAGAACCATTTTGTTTTTTTGTTGTTCGGCCAGTGTTAAAAGCTGCGGGAATTCTATGATGCATGGCGCACACCAGGACGCCCAGAAATTCAAAACCACGACTTTCCCGTCAAAGTCAGAGAGTTTTTTCGGTTGTCCCTGTAATGTTTTGAAGGAAAAATCGGGTGCAGTTATGAAACTCCCGCTCTCTTCTTTTTCAGGAATAGGAGACCCCATCAGGGCGTGTTCTCCACCTGTAAAATATGTTGCCGTGCCAAGGGCAAGCAGGAGCAGGACAAAAACGAGGCTATTGCGCAGCATGGTGACGCGCCTCCTGCTTTTTAATGCCCAGCCATAGCGCTGCGATAATGAGTGTTTCGATGGCACAAAACAGGCTGAGACCCAGTGCAATGCCTTCAATAAAGCCGTAAGAGTGAAGTCCTGTCCCAAGCAGGTTTACCCCAAACCAGGCGAGCGCAACGATGATATTTAAAAAGGCAATCAACACGGTAAAACCAAGGGCGGATAAATGACGACTTAATGTGCCGTGCAGGGCCCAGACGATCCAGAGCACGATTAAGAGTGCGCCATTTTCTTTTGGATCCCACCCCCAGAACCGGCCCCAGGATTGATCCGCCCAAATGCCGCCGAGAATTGTCCCGACGGCTGTAAAAAGCAGGGCAATAAGGGCAAAGGTTTTAATCTGCCCGGCCAGGGTGGAAAGCATTGTTGGCGGGGTTTGCGCGCGCCAGCGGATGAAAAGGTAATAATGGGCCAGAAGTGCGGCGATAACGCACCATCCATATCCCATCGTGATGCATAGCACATGAACGGTGAGCCAGAAATTCGTATTTAAGACGGCGGTTAAAACCTGCATCGTGTCAGGCCCGGCAAAACTGCCGGCGACAAATAAAAGCAAGCCGCCGCTTAAACTTCCAACTAAAAGGCCTAAAGCATCTTTGCGTTTGATCTCTAGTAACAAGCTGCCAAACACACAAATGGCGGTGACAAAGAGAATGGATTCATAAAGTGTGCCGACAGGCGGGCGGTCCAAAATTAAAACGCGTAAAGTGATTGCAACGATATTTAAGATTAAACCGGCGCTGAGAAAGGCAAAAGAAACAGCATAAAGTTTTTTGTTATTCCCTTGAGTATTTGAAAGTCCGCGCAGTAAAAAGACCAAAAAGGCCGCGCCGTAAAACACAAGAGCCAGTCCGAGCGGGTGCAGGCTGTTGTAAAAAATTTCAAGATGCAGGTCTGAAGAAGTATAGTGACCGTTCTTTTTAATTAGCTCTTTTGTTTGCTGCGTTTCTTTTTCCCAGGTCTTGGCATTTCCATCGCGGTAGGCGGCAATCATCTTCTGCCAGCTTTCAAGATAAGCAGCGCTGAGCGGT
>JANQIB010000027.1 GCA_028282385.1 Alphaproteobacteria bacterium | reverse complement strand
AGCTTTCCGCGGCAGCAAACCTCACCCTCCTGTGCGGACGCTATGAAGGGGTCGATCAGCGTGTCCTTGATGCTTATGACTTCGAGGAAATCTCGGTCGGTGATTATGTGCTTTCGGGCGGCGAGCCTGCGGCAATGATCCTGATGGATGCCTGCATCCGCCTGCTGCCCGGTGTGATGGGGAATGTTGATACACCCGACAATGAAAGTTTCGGGGCCGCCACCGGCGGGCTACTCGAATACCCGCATTATACCCGCCCCGCAAGCTGGGCCGCGGCCAATGGTAAAACCTATGACGTGCCGGATGTTCTCAAAGGTGGCAATCACGCCGAGATTGATAAATGGCGGGAAGAACAAAGCCTGGACATCACCAAATCCCGCCGCCCGGATCTGCTCAAATAATCCTTGTTTTTTCAGACGCTTTCTGCGATAAACGGCGCGATTTTGAGGTTTTGCCCCAAATTAAGAAGTGGCCTGCCAGCGGCAATAAAGCCGGTCTGATTGTCGAGGTCCATAAGAAAAAAGGTGAAAAACAATGAATAACGTCATGCAAAAACTGCAGGAAAAGCAGATTCAAAAACTCACGGAAGGCAAGGAAATCCCGGCCTTTTCTGTGGGAGATACCATTAAAGTGAATGTGAAAATCCGGGAAGGCTCCCGTGAGCGGGTTCAGGCCTATGAAGGCGTGTGCATTGCCCGTCACGGCAATGAAGGCGATATGGATGCCAGCTTCACGGTCCGTAAAATCAGCCTGGGTGAAGGTGTTGAGCGTGTGTTTCCGCTTTACTCCCCGCGCCTGGACAGCATTGAACTGGTACGCCGCGGAAATGTTCGCCGGGCGAAGCTTTACTATCTGCGTGATCGCCGCGGAAAATCCGCCCGGATTGCCGAGCGGACCTTCGGTCATGGCATGGAAACCGGTGAAGATGAAACCACGAAGGACCTGACGCAAACCGCCAAGCGTGCTGCCAAGAAGGCCGACAAAAAAGCCAAGCGTGAGGAAGCCCGCAAAACGCAGGAAAAAATCCGCGAAGAGAAGAAAGCGGCTAAAAAGGCTGAAAAAGAAGCCGCCGCCGCTGAGGCTGCCGCCGCAGAGGCCCCCGAAGCGCCTGCAGAAGAGGCTCCGGCGGAAGCTCCTGCAGAAAATAACGAAGAATAGGCTTTATAAAAGCAATAATAAAAAACGGCCCGGAAGGGCCGTTTTTTATTATTTTTTCTCAAAAGCTACTCCATCCGGCTGAGAGGGTACATCAAAATCAAGCGGTATTTTTACTGGTAAATACATCTGGGCTTTTGTTATATTCTGCTCCAGCCTGTGATCCGCCTCTAACTTATCAAGTAAAGAAAAGATTGCCTCTAATATAGCTAAATTTTTAGGATTTGGCGCATCTCCACCAGCCTTCACATATCCCTCAACAAAAGCATCCCTGGCTTTGTTATCACGTGGAAGAGAACAAAAATCCAGCTCTTTTGGCCCCAGGCCGGAAAAACAAAAATCACAGACCCCTGTAAATGTTGACGTCAGGCTTTCCCCAAACAGATTACCCGGCCCCAAATCCCCGTGCACGAAAACAAAAGGGCCTTCAAATTCATCGGCCAAAGACAACGCACTTTCAACGGCTGCCTTTTGCTGATCGCTGACCGTACGCCTGTTTATCCTGTTCAATATATACTCAAGAGGGTCCCGCGTCAGATTTTGGCGCTCACTCTCATTTAAAGGAAGCTGGTGAAATGCCGCCGAAACCGGTGCTATGATACGGGAATATTCAACCCATTTAGCAGGAGAAATATCAGACATATCCGTTTTAGACAGAGGGTTTTGGAGTTCTGACATCCTTATAAAGGCAATCGCCTCTTCATCTTCAGCATCTGAATAAAATCCATGGTCAACAAGCTGAGGGATGCTAAATGGGAGCCGCCCCCTATAAGCATCCAGAATTTGAAGGACCCGGACCTCATTCAGATAATCTTCACGAGTGTGCCTGTTCTCCTCGTAGGGGGGTTTGAATTTTTTAATAATCAGGCCATGATTGCCTGCAAAATCTGCGGCTAAATCCGGTTCCTTGGTAACAACTGCGGATATCCCCTCTGTCATGGCAGAAGAGTATTATAACATTATGTAAAAATCAAGCTTTGAGTTTTATATTACAAAAACATGCGGGCCGTTTTTTATGGCCTGATAACCGGCGTACTCGTTCCGCCTGCTCCGCCACCCATGCAGGGATATCGGCCAACACCACCTGAATTTACCTCTTTATTAAAGACATCATTTATATTTTCAGTCATTTTATTCCCTTTATTGTAATTTTGATCTGGTTATTGGCACAAAAAGGCTCAAAATATCCCCATTTGATAGATTTGAGACCATATTTGCGTGTTTTTTTGACAAAATATGTGGAATATCTGCATTTTCTGGCAGGTTTCCGATCTCATGATACCCTTCATGCAAAAGGATCCCGACGATCATTTTCTCTGCATCAACCAGAACCTGCTCTCCGCGGACATAGGCCGGATCTGAAAAACTCAGGATAAGCCCTTCTTCGGAAACAGAAATTTCTGATTTTATATCGGAATTATGAACGATAATCGGCATGAAAAAACCCCTTTCGCGCTGCAATAATTATAGCCTGAAAGGAGTTTAAATATGGTAAATTTTATTAGTTTCTGAAAGCTGGAATCTGCGGTTGCTGAAGCTGTTGCTGGATCAGAAATAATCTCATCGCCTCACGGTCTTCTTTTGATGGGCCTTCATTAGAACTTGCTGTCTTTTTCTCAATAATCACTTCTTTATAGGGGCATGTGCTTGTATTAGTCTCACAAGATGCAATATCAATTTCACGCTGTTTATCCCAGCCGGTCTTCGCGGCAAAGCCCACTCCACCTAGAATAACTGCTGCTGCTGCTAGTTTAAAAAATTTATTCATCACACGCTCCGTCCGTTAAAATTTATTTAACATAATAAAAAAGAAGTAGGATTGCAAGATTTTTTATAAAAAATACTATGTCTAATGTTCCACGTGGAACAATTAGAGAACATTTATTCTGTTGAACCGCCTGCCCTGCTCTGGGTATAAAGGCTGGCTATGACTCAGAAACCGCGCACCTTATTCGAAAAAATCTGGGACGACCACGTCATCCATACTGATGAAAACGGCACCAGCCTGATCTATATCGACCGCCATTTGGTCCATGAAGTCACCTCCCCGCAGGCTTTTGAGGGTTTGCGGCTGGCGGGCCGCCCGGTCCATGCGCCGAAGGCAACACTGGCCGTCGTGGATCATAATGTCCCGACCACGGACCGTTCCAAAGGAATTGCAGATGAGGATAGCCGTGTGCAGGTCGAAACGCTGTCTAAAAACTGTGAAGAATTCGGTGTGCCGCTTTTTGATATCTTCGATAAACGCCAGGGTATTGTTCACATTATCGGCCCGGAGCAAGGTTTTACCCAGCCGGGCATGACAATTGTCTGCGGGGATTCCCACACCTCCACCCACGGTGCGTTTGGCGCGCTGGCGTTCGGGATCGGCACGAGCGAGGTCGAGCATGTGCTGGCCACGCAAACCCTGATCCAGAAACCGGCCAAGTCCATGCGTGTGACCGTTGCCGGCAAACTCCCCACAGGTGTGACGGCCAAGGATATGATCCTGGCGATTATTGGCAAGATCGGCACCGCTGGCGGCACGGGTCATGTGATCGAATATGCCGGGGAAGCCGTCCGCGCCCTGTCGATGGAAGGACGCATGACCATGTGCAATATGTCGATTGAAGGCGGCGCGCGCGCGGGCATGGTCGCACCCGATGAGACAACTTTTGCATATATCAAGGGCCGACCAATGGCCCCGCAGGGCGCCGCATGGGATAAGGCCGTTGCTTACTGGAAAACGCTGGCGACTGATGACGGTGCAACGTTTGATAAAGAAATCACGCTCAAAGCCGAAGACATTATTCCGACCGTCACCTGGGGCACAACGCCTGAAGATGTCATGCCGATTACAGGCAGCGTCCCTGCCCCGTCGGATTTTGATGACCCGAACAAACAAAAGTCAGTTGAGCGGATGCTGGACTATATGGCCCTTACGGCCGGCACAAAAATGACGGATATTGCGATCGACAAAGTCTTTATCGGCTGCTGCACCAATGCCCGGATTGA
>JANQIB010000021.1 GCA_028282385.1 Alphaproteobacteria bacterium | reverse complement strand
CATCAATTCAGTGATGTCCTGCATAATGCCATAGAGCGCCGTGACTTCACCTGCCGCATTTACCGTGCAGCGGCCTTCGCAGCGAATATAGGCAATCTCTCCGCCGCTTTTAATAATGCGAAAATCAATGTCGTAAGGTGTTTGTGAAATCATAGCGCGTTGAAAGGCCTGGATCATCCGTCCGGCATCCGTCCGGTGAAGCTTGCGATTGACGCTTTCTAGGGTTGGGTCAAAGCTTTCTTTATCGACATCAAAAATCCGGTAAAGCTCTTCCGACCAGTCGAAATGTTGTTGCCCAACGCGCCAGCGCCAGCGTCCGATCTTTCCGATAGACTCTGCTTCCCGCAGCTGCGCCTCATGGGCGGTCAATGCATTTTGCTGCGCTTGAAGAGCGCGGATATCTCGCCCGGCACAATAAAGCTTTCCACCTGACAGGCTAAAGCGCCAATCAAAGGCGATCACATCTCCGCTCTTAGCTATGGCGCGCGCTTCAAAATGAACGGGCGCAGCGGTTTTTATGCTGCCGTCCTCACCTGCGCCGATCATGGCGCGAATAGCCGACAGTGCGCTGGTGCGATCTTCCGGGTGTAAAAGCTCGGGGAGTTTTATGCTGCAGGCTTCACGTTCGTCATAACCAAGCAACTCTGAGAAACTTTGGTTGATAAGAGACAGGCTGCCATCGGAATCGGCGACTGCCAGAACATCTCCGGAAAGATCCAGAAAAGGGGTTAAAGCACTTTCCTGATCCGGCTTTTTATGCTGCATTTTTGCTGCAGCATGAGCAGGGTTTTGTGATGTTTTTGCAGGCATGAATAAGATCCAGGCGAGGATGTAAGAATCACTCCAGATCCCAGAATACCATAAGTCTACAGGACTGACGAAAAAATGAACTGGAAAGCTTTTTTTGTTTAGGCGGCTTGTTTTTGCGGTCTGTTCTGGGCGGCGAGCGCCAAGAACATATCTTCGCTATCTTCCGCCCGGCGCAGCGCAGCCAGGAGATCTTCATCGCGCATCCGGCGGGACCAGCTGGCCAGATTTTGCAGGTTGATGATTTTATCTCTGTCCGGTGAAATAAGCGTGACAACAAGATCAACCGGCTGACCGTCGGGCGCGGTAAAATCCTGTGGCCCGGAGAGCCGCGCGAGTGCCGTAAAGGGCAGCGAAACAGCGCCCATCGCCATGTCGATAATCATCACGCCGCTACTCATTGTGCATTGTTCAGGGGCTGCATTTCCCTGCAGGCGGTTATAAACGATTTGTTCCCGCGTGCCGATTTTACGCGCAATCTCTTTGGCCAGATCCTTCAGGATCTGTTTGCGGCCGGTTGCCCGCAGACTTGGCAGGATCAAATCAGGCTGATCTAAATATTGTTGCATGTCACTCTTCCCCACTAACATGAAGTGTTAAATGCAGCCCTTTCATACGCCTAATGGTTGTAATCCGTCCAGTCTTTTTTGGCCTGAAAAGCAAAGAAAAAAGCCTTTTTTCAAAGGCTTTATTTCGATCCAAGTCCGGCTTGGAAATATCTTAATTATAAGTCTAGGCTGATTTACGCACATCCGTCGTTTGGTTCTCTACGCCCTCCGGATCAACCCATCCGACATTGCCGTCTTCGCGGCGGTAAACCATATTCAGGCCGGAATGATTCGCATTGCGGAACATAATGGCCGGCTGGCCTGACAGGTCGAGGCGCATGACCGCTTCAGAGACGGTCATGGTCTGGATGTTGGTTGCCATTTCGGCAACGACCAGAGGCTCTCCGCCTTCTTTATCTTCACCGCCCTCATTTTCTTCCTCTGCAGCAAGAACAATATCACGTGCAGCAAGAAGATCTGTGTCAGGAACGCTTTCCAGGCGTTCATGATGGTCGCGCAGGCGTTTTTTATACCGCCGCAATTGTTTGGCGACCTTGTCCGAGGTTTTCTCAAAAGAGGCATAAGGGTCCGCATCCGTAGAATCTCCCTGCACGGAAATATGCCTGCTGACATGAATGGAAATATGGGTTTTGATCAGGCCGTGCCCGTGCCCTTCCTTGGAAAAGGTAATCGTCGCATCTGTGGCGTGATTGAAATATTTTTCATTAATTTCCTCAATCTTGCCGATGACATGCTCGCGCAATGTTTCGCCGACATCCATTTGTTTTCCATGAACTGTAATTTGCATGGTGTACCTACCTTTTCTTGTTTTTATTCAGTGTGTGTGAGATTCGCGGCAGAATGACTGAAACGAGCGCTGAGCGTACGTTTGGCCAAAAGCCGCGAAGAAGAAATGCCTTACTCAAAAGCATGATCTTACTTAAGCATTTTTGTTTGGCGAAATAAAGGCAAAAGCGTCCTGTTTTATCAAAGTTTAAAGTTCTGTTTTCATGGCAAGATAAACAGCAGCCGTCCATGAAAAATCTGCGCCGCCCAAACCCTGTCCGGTTTGAGGGTCATAATATTCCCAAAACCCGTTTTGGAAAAGTTCGAGCGTGTCTTCCTTAAGTTTTTCGGCGTGGTCCGTAAACCCGGCGCGGTTAAACCCGTCAATCAAAAGATAATTGACCACTGCCCAGACGGGGCCGCTCCAATAGCGGGTTTGTTCAAAATCAGGGCTGTCAGGGTTCAGGCTGGGGCACATATAGCGAACTTGCCCGGCCCATTGATCAAAAGAGTTTATTTGTGCCTGGCCTTCGGTTTTACCTTTCAGGCCGGCATAAAAAGGAATAAAGGCCATCGCGCCGGGTTTGCGTAGACGCCGGCGCGTCACCAGGTTCTTGGAATAGAAAAACCCGGAATGTGTGCCTTGTAACAGTTTTTGAATACCGCGCTTCTGCCGCTCGATAATATGCAGTAATTCCCGTGCAATGGCGGTTTTCCCAAGCCGGCGCGCCAGTTCTGCCAGATCCTTATTTGCCCGCAGCAAAATACAATTTGTTCCAATATCGGCGACCCGGAATGGCGCTTCAAAATACAGCGAGCGATCATATTGATGCGATGTCAGATACATAATGAGGGCCACATAGCGGTCATAATCCAGATCTGTCGGCCGTTCTGCCTGATCAACAAAATGCGTGTCCTTGCGGGTATAAGCCGGGATGTGGTCTGTTTTAATTGCTTCCAGCGCCGGATCCCATTCCCGGGCATTATCCCGGCCTGTTTCCCAGGGATGGATACAGGCGACGACGCCTGTATGTTCCGGATCACGAAAATTATGAAACCAACGATGGTAGGCCAGGATTTTGGGAAATAAAATTTTGAGATTTTCTTCAGCCAGTTTTTCATCTTTGGCGATTTTGATCATCTTCAGGACCATAGAAGCAACAAGTGGCGGCTGTGTAATACCGGAGGTTTTGGGCATGTGATCAACATGCCACCAGTCCGGGCCGGGGAAATAGGTTTCAGCGTCCTGATGAAAGACAATATGCGGGAGTTTGCCGCTGGGCCATTGTCCTTTAAAGAGCATGTGCAGCTCTTGCCAGGCGCGCGGTTCGTCAAAAGTCATCCAGCCCAGGGCACAAAAAGCAGAATCCCAGTTCCACTGGAACGGGTAGATTTTTGCATGCGGTACGGTATAGCCGCCTTGGTCATTCGCTTTTAAAATATTCCGGGCTTTTTGGCTGAGATCATCCATGAGCCGGTAACCCTATCAGATATTTTCTGGAAGTAAAAAAACTTGGTTTTTTAGGCGAACTTTGTCTATATGGGCTCTATGCCAAAAACTGCCGCCAGACAAGCAGCGAATGCACCGCGCACAGAGCCGTCTAAAACCCCGCTTTTGGACCGTGTGGACGTGCCCGCGGATTTGAAGGGCTTTGACGATAAGCAGCTGCGCCAGATTGCGGATGAGCTGCGGGCAGAGACAATTGACGCTGTCTCTCAGACCGGCGGGCATTTGGGCGCCGGGCTGGGCGTGGTCGAGCTCACCGTGGCGATTCACGCCGTGTTTGAAACGCCTAAGGACAAGCTGATCTGGGATGTCGGCCATCAATGCTATCCGCATAAGATTTTAACGGGCCGACGGGACCGGATCCGGACAATTCGTCAGGGCGATGGGCTGTCTGGCTTTACCAAACGCGCGGAAAGCGAATATGACCCGTTTGGCGCCGCCCACTCCTCAACCTCGATTTCTGCGGGGTTGGGCATGTCTGTCGCACGGGATTTGCAGGGACAAAATAATAAGGTCATTGCCGTGATCGGCGATGGCGCGATGTCCGCCGGGATGGCCTATGAGGCGATGAATAATGCCGGGGATCTGGGATCCGACCTGATTGTGATCCTCAATGACAATAATATGTCGATTGCCCCGCCGGTCGGTGCAATGAGCCGCTATTTAACCGGGCTTGTTTCATCCCGTCCCTATATTGGGGCGCGGGATATGGCCAAGAAAGTGGCTGATATGTTGCCGCCACCCTTGCGCAAAGCCGCCGCTGCTGCTGAGGAAACCGCCAGAGGCGCGCTCGGGTCCGGCACAATGTTCGAGGAAATGGGCTTTTATTATATTGGTCCGATTGATGGGCATAATCTCGATCATCTTCTTCCTGTCCTGCGCAATATCAAAAAAGCCGGGCATGGTCCGGTGCTCATCCACGCGATCACCCAAAAGGGCAAAGGTTACAGCCCGGCGGAAAACTCCGCCGATAAAATGCATGGAGTTGCTAAATTCGACATTGTCACCGGAAGCCAATATAAACCGAAATCAGAAATTCCAACCTATACAAAGGTTTTTGCCAAGAGCCTGATTGAGGAAGCTAAAGCCGATGACAAGATCGTCGGGATTACCGCCGCGATGCCGGACGGCACGGGGATGGATTTGTTTGGCTATGAATTCCCGGAGCGCATGTTTGATGTTGGCATTGCCGAGCAGCATGCGGTGACCTTTGCTGCCGGACTGGCAGCGGAAGGGATGAAACCTTTTGCGGCGATTTACTCCACCTTCTTGCAGCGCGCCTATGATCAGGTCGTGCATGATGTGGCGATCCAGAATTTGCCGGTGCGCTTTATGATGGACCGCGCCGGGCTGGTTGGGGCCGATGGCTGCACCCATGCCGGCGCGTTTGACATCGCTTACTTAGGCTGTTTGCCTAATATGACGCTTATGGCGGCATCTGATGAGGCGGAGCTCATGCATATGGTGGCCACAGCTCCCGCTTATCACGCCGGGCCATTAGCGCTGCGTTATCCGCGCGGGGAGGGCGTGGGCGTTGACCTTCCTGAAAAAGGGGACATTTT
>JANQIB010000013.1 GCA_028282385.1 Alphaproteobacteria bacterium | reverse complement strand
AATACAACACCTTTCGGGGAAATAGGTCCACACGTGTTTTGACGTGCTGTTAAACTCCCGGCGCCCTTCATTTTTTAAAGTGGTGCCTCAATCACTGACCAAAGGGAGTTTTATCCATGGAAGATATCCGTCCGTATTACCGCGCGATGCGCCGTTCAATTGGCCGGGCCATTCATGCCGAACGGCAAAAGCAAAACATATCGCTCTGGAAGATTGAACAACACACCGGCCTGTCCAGCTGGCAGGTAGATCACATTGAGCTGGGCAAAGGGGAGCTCAAGATAGATCAGCTCCTCCGGCTCGCCCGGTTTTTGGGGCTGGAGGTAAAGCTCCGGCTCCAAAAGCGCCATTGACAATATAGGAATATAATCATATAATGGGCGATGGTTTTCTTCCTGTCAGCACCTCATCCTGAGCGTAGCGAAGGATCTAAGATCCTTCGGGCACAAGACCCTCAGGATGACAAAAAGAGGGAATTTTCAAACCCATCTGGACTTAGTCCACATTTTCTTATGTGTTATCAATTCCTTACAAAAAATGTTAGTCCACATTCAAAGGTTAATGTGGACTAACATTAACTTTTGTTTTTGTTCAAAACTGAAAAACGAACTGAACACTTGTCGCGCCGTAGCGCAGCGCAGGCGGAAACTAAGATTATTGGAAAATGAAAAGACACAAGAGAGGGCAAGAAAATCTTTGTATCTTCGTGTCTTCACGGTTAAAAAATGGGAATGAGCACAAACACACGCATCGGTATCTATCCCGGAACGTTCGATCCGATTACCAAGGGGCACCTGCATATTATCAAGCGGGCGAGCAAGCTTGTTGACAGGCTGATTGTCGGGGTTGCCGAAAATGCGCGCAAAGATCCGCGCTTTGATCATGCGCAGCGGCTGGAACTTGTCCGCACGGATATCGCCAATCTTCATGACAAACAATGCGAGGTCGTTGTCCAGTCGGTGGATACATTGTTGGTTCACTTTGCACAGGATGTTGGAGCGTCTTGTATTTTCAGGGGTTTGCGGGCGGTTTCTGATTTTGATTATGAATTCCAGATGACCGGGATGAATGCCCGGATCGCGCCGGATATTGAGACCGTCTTCTTGATGGCGGCGGATAAATGGCAGTTCGTCTCTGCCTCCTTCGTCAAGGAAATCCATGCGCTTGGCGGGGATGTTTCGGAGTTTGTGACTCCTTCGGTTTTGCAGGCTCTGAATGAGACCATGGCGCGGTGAAAGAAATCTTGACGAAAGGCGCACAAATCCATATGGTCTCGTGTCTTTAGGGCGCTCCTGAGGATGACCGCGTAGCTCAGTTGGTAGAGCAACTGACTTTTAATCAGTAGGTCCAGGGTTCGAATCCCTGCGCGGTCACCATTTTCTTAAAACGCTGCATACAATTCCCGATAAAAGTTGATTAACACATTGTTAAACATATAATTTTCTTCGGTATTATCGGCTTTCATGGTATCATTTTAAGCTGGTAGAGCGTTGGAAAATAACGGTTTCAAGGAAGATGTCCGGGCACCAAGAAGAGAATTCAGAGATCACGTCGGATCAGTCTTTTGAGGCGATGAGCCTGGTTTTTGATCATTACCTCAATCACCATAAAGCCGTCTTTAAAAAGCTGCATCATGCGCGGGATGCCACGCAGCAAAGCTATGAAGAGCTTGAAGCGCTCACGGGGGACTTGCGGGAAAACCCGGACCCTCCGGAGCCACTCACGCAGGCTCATGCACATGACGCAATGTGGGGAAGCATTCTGGATATTTTTAAAGATTATGGCGCAACGGAAGATGAGCTTGATGCAATCGATACGATTTTGACCGATATCCCGCGCCAGATTAAAGCATATTACGATAATCTGGTCGAACAGGATCAGGTGCTCAAAGAGCTTATTTCAAAGCTTCATACGGCGGAATATAAACAGGCTTTATCTATGATCCGGGAGGTGCAATCCCGTCCGAACCCTGTAACCGGTGAAGTTGAAAAGAAACCTGCAATTTCTATAGATCTTAATGACATGATGAAGCCGACAGCCTTCCGGTACGATGCTCCAAAATCAAACGATTAATCTTTCTCTCTTCTAACTCAACGAATCTCTGAATAACTTTGATTCGCACGGGGACTGGCCTGCTTTTTGCAGGGTGAATCACTGTAATGTCACTGTGTAGAAACTCTTCAAAAGGCCAAGGAATGGTCCTCTTATCTTCGGCAAAGGATCTTGCCGCGAAAGCTGTTATAGCGTTGTTTTTACTCCTTGGTTCCTTGGGGCCCGGGAATCTTTCTTTTGCGCAAAGTCAGCAAGTGACCGGCGCGACCGTCAATCTGCAGGTTCAGAATAGTTTTTCCCTCTCGGAAACAGTTGCCGGGGATGTCGGGATTAATGTTGTTTTGACGGATATTGTCGGGGCGGATACATCAACTATTACCCTGACACCGGCAGGTGTTTTAACGATATCTGCGCCAAATGACTCGGAAATCATTGTTGTTGATGATTCCGGAGCAACGCCGGGGCAGTTTTCCATTAGCGGCGCGGCGCCCAATACCAATATGGTTATTACCTTTTTTAACCTGGTAGATTTGACCTGCGCGGCCTGCGGCGGCGGAAATCCGGCTATTTTGCTAAGCGGGATGAACCATGATGCAGGCGGTGCGCCGATGACGGATGGAAACGGGGATCTGACATTTAATTACGGTTTCACGTTAACCACCGTGCCCGGCCCGCCGCAATATGAGGATGGCCTTTATTCCGGCGGCTTTGATATGAGTGTCAGCTATTAAATAAAGCCTTGAACAGGCTTGCAAACTCCTGCCATTCTATGACATAAAGCCTCATCTTAACAATAAAGACCGAAACCGATGACTATCGAAAAGATCCAAAAACTGCTTCCATGCACATTAAGGATGGCTGAATAATCTCCATGAGTTTTGACACGTTAGGCCTAAGTCCCGAAACATTAAAAGCAATTGCAGAGTGCGGTTATGATAAGCCGACCCCAATTCAGGCAAAGGCGATCCCGACGATTTTGATGGCGCGTGATGTTGTTGGCCTGGCGCAGACCGGAACCGGGAAGACAGCCGGCTTTACCCTGCCAATGATCGAGGCGCTCAGCGGTGGGCGGGCCAAGGCGCGGATGCCGCGTTCTTTGGTGCTCGAGCCAACACGTGAGCTAGCCGCTCAGGTAGCAGAGAATTTCGATACCTATGGCAAGTATCATAACCTGTCCAAGGCTTTGCTGGTAGGCGGCGAGGCAATGGGTGAGCAAACCAAAATGCTGGAAAAGGGGGTGGATGTTTTAATTGCCACGCCGGGACGTTTGCTCGACCTGTTTGATCGCGGCGCCATTCTTTTAAACGATATTAAAATCCTGGTGATTGATGAAGCCGACCGGATGCTTGATATGGGCTTTATTCCCGATATTGAAAAGATTGTCGGGCTTATTCCGCCAATTCGCCAGACGCTTTTATTTTCAGCCACAATGCCGCCGGAGATTAAAAAGCTATCGGATAAATTCCTGACAAACCCGAAAGAGATTTCGGTTGCGCCGCCGGCCTCTCCTGCCAAAACAGTTGAACAGTTTTTTGTTAAAACGGACCGCCGCAGCAAGTCCCGGACAATGGTTGATATTTTAAAGCGCGAAGATGTGAAAAATGCCTTCGTGTTTTTAAACCGCAAGCGGGATATAAATCCCTTGGCCGACTACCTGAAAGGGAAGGGGTACAGCGCCGGACCGATGCATGGCGATATGCCGCAGGCAAAGCGGAATGAAGTCTTGCAGGATTTTAAAGATGAGAAAATCACGCTGTTGATTTGTTCGGATGTGGCCGCGCGCGGACTGGATGTGCAGGGCGTCTCTCACGTGTTTAATTTTGATGTGCCGATGAATGCTGATGACTATGTGCACCGGATCGGGCGGACAGGCCGGGCTGGCCGGTCCGGAAGGTCCTGGACTCTGGTGACTGGTGATGATGATAAATTCCTGCTGGCGATTGAGAAATTAACGGATCAGAAGGTGTCTTATGAGGATATCGGCAGCATAAAAAAGCCTGATAAAGTAGCCCGCAACCCAAAAAAGGACCGTCAAACCGGCAAGCCCAATAAAAAAGATTATGAAAATAAAAAAGAGGGGCCCGACAGTTTTGGCGATGATATTCCTGCTTTTTTAAAAAATTAGCTATAAAACTCCTTAAAATATAGGTCCCCGCGCTTGACGCGGTGCCTGATTTCCCCAAAAATCGGCCCAAGGTTCAGATCTTATAAACCCTGTCTAATGTATTGGAGTCATTGATCTTTAAGCTTTTGCGATACGGCATGAAGAAGATGCTGTTTGTGGCGGTAGTCGTTTGCTTGGCTGCCCCGGCTTTTATGACATCTGAAAGTTATGCGCAGGGCCAGATCAAAGTCAGCGAGGATGCACCTGTCGATTTTGAAGCCGACCGCCTGGAATATGATGAAAACGCTCAGATTGTAACCGCGATTGGTAATGTGGTGCTTGTGCAGGAAGGGCAGACACTCCGGGCGGACAGGGTTTCGCATAATCTTAAACTGGATAGTGTGCAAGCGACCGGGAATGTCATTTTAAGCCAGCCAAACGGAGATATTTATTATGCTGATGACGTTGAATTAC
>JANQIB010000155.1 GCA_028282385.1 Alphaproteobacteria bacterium | reverse complement strand
CATCACCCGATTTATTCTGCAAAGCAATGCGCGCCGCGGCCAGGGCCTGGTAATCCTGCCCGGTCAGAGCCGCAACTGCCCGCGCGTTATACGCATCCCCCTCATCAAGCAGCATATGCAGCCTTGCAATATGAGCAGATCTTTCCAGGGAATCATCAAATGCGGAAAAAATCTTCTTCTGGTCTTCACGGCTTAATGACCGGTAAGTCCACCACTCATTGATAAATTCTTTGGCTTTTTTATTTTGGCCCGCGCGCATCAGAGCATTCGAATAAAAGATTGCACCGTCCGCTGTTCTCGCCGGATATTTTTCAAACCATGAAATCACCTCTGCAGGAGGAAGTGTTTCCGGCATTTGTTTTTCGGCAAAAATAGTTAGCCGTGCTTGCAACGGCCAGTCCGGATGGGCATCTAAAAAGGTTTTGATTGTTTCAAAAGAAAGGCTTGGACTTTGTTGATATGCCAAAAACCATGTGAGTGCGGCCTGATCATCACGCCTGAGCTTTTGCAAAATCTCCTGCGCGTTGTTCCAATCCTGATTTTGTGCTGCTTTCAATCCCTGATTCAAAGACGCTGCAAAAGAAACCTGCACAGGCATAAACAATAACAGGAATGCCGTCAGGCAGTATATGATAAGAGCGCGAAGTTTCTTGAAATTTTTCATATCGTTCTATAAGATCCGGTCATCCATTTTCTTTTAGCAAGTTTAAAAGCCGGAGACGATAAAAATGTTTACAGGATCTATAACCGCCCTCATCACCCCTTTTAAGGATGGTGCAATTGACTGGAAGGCGTTTGATCATTTTGTCGAATGGCAAATCGATCAGGGTTCCAACGGGGTTGTTCCATGCGGCACAACGGGGGAATCACCAGTCTTGTCCCATGAGGAACATAAGCAAATCGTCAAACGCTGCGTTGAGATTGCCGCCGGGCGTATACCGGTCATTGCCGGAACCGGGTCCAATTCCACGGCCGAAGCTCTTGATTTTACACGTGAAGCCAAAGAAGACGGGGCCGATGCGGCGCTTGTTGTGACACCTTATTATAATAAGCCGACGCAGGACGGGCTTTATGCACATTATAAAGCGCTGCATGATGCGGTCGACCTTCCGATTATCATCTACAACATCCCCGGGCGCTCCATCATTGATATGAGCGTGGAGACCATGGCCCGGCTGGCTGAACTGCCGCGCATTGTCGGCGTGAAAGATGCAACGGCTGACCTGGCGCGTCCGCTTGAAACACGCCAAAAAATCGGGTCGGACTTTTGTCAACTCTCCGGTGAAGATGCAACGGCAACAGGCTTTCTTGCCCAGGGCGGACATGGCTGTATTTCCGTGACCTCAAATGTCGCGCCGGCTCTTTGCGCGCAAATGCATAGTGCCTGGCAAAAAGGCGATATCGCAACGATGGAACAATGCCGCGATAAACTTGCCCCGCTGCACAAAGCTTTGTTTGTTGAAAGCTCCCCGGCGCCTGTTAAATATGCGGCATCAGCCCTTGGTCTATGCGGTGACGAAGTCCGCCTTCCACTGGTTGCCGCGTCTGAAAACTGCCGCGCCGCCGTGGACCAGGCACTTGCCTTTGCAGGGCTTGAAGGCGAAAAGCAAAAAGCCGCCTGATGCAAAACATCCTCATCGTTTTTTCCGGATTACCGGGAACAGGCAAAACAACATTGGCAAAACTTCTTTCAGAAGAATTAAACGCCGTCTATTTGCGGATTGATACGATTGAACAGGGATTAAAACGCTCTTCCCTCAATATTGACCCGGCAGAAGATGCCGGTTACGAAATCGCCTATTCACTCGCATCTGAAAATTTAAAGCTCGGACGAATTGTAATTACAGACTCCGTTAACGCAATCAAGGTCACAAGAAACGCCTGGTTAAAGGTTGCCGAACGCACCAATTCTCAAATCCTGGAAATCGAAGTCATTTGCTCCGACAGAAAAGAGCATCGCCATAGAGTGGAGACACGCACAGCAGACATTGAAGGACATACTTTACCCACATGGCAGGAGGTCCTGGAAAGAGAATATGATCCGTGGGACCGGGAACCTCTGGTGATTGATACCGCTATCGCAAAACCGGATGAGTGTCTTTCAATTATAAAAGATGCGTTACCACCATTGACGACCGACGCCCCCATCGCCGCAAAGCTAAACTGATTGGCTGCGCTACACTACGCTTTACTTTATTACGCTTTACTTTGACTTGCACATCTCTCCGTTTTACATAACGCATTATGTAAAATATAATTCTTTGTTTTTTAAGGGATTTCCTATACAAGAAGCGGGTTATGGCGAAGAAACGCACATCAAAGTCCGGCTTAATCTCGACCAACCAGACGGTGGCCGATAACCGCCGCGCGCGTTTTGACTACCAGATTGAGGAGAAGTTTGAGGCCGGGATTGCGCTCACCGGTACGGAGGTCAAATCCCTGCGCATGGGGCAATGTTCGCTGAATGAATCCTATGTCGGGCCGAAGGACGGGGAGATTTTTTTATTTGGCTGCCATATCCCCGAATACCCGCAGGCCGGGCCACATCTTCAGCATGAACCGCGCCGTCCGCGCAAACTGCTTCTCAAGAAACGGGAAATGGATAAGCTCATGGGGGCCGTCACGCGCGAAGGCTATACGATTGTGCCAATCCGCATTTACTTTAATAAGACCGGACTGGCCAAGGCCGAGATTGGTCTTGCCAAAGGAAAGAAGATGCATGATAAACGGCAAACAATAAAAGAACGCGACTGGAACAAACAAAAGCAACGCATTTTGAGGGATAAGAGGTAGGCTACTTATGGGCACAGATAAGGCTCTAAAAAAATATTTAAAGCGTGTTTCAAAATGGGAGAAAATTAAATCTGACTTTGATGTTACGACGGATGAGGAAGCTGAGAAAATAAGAGTTCAGCTAAAAAATGAAAAAGGAAGACAAATGGAATCCGGTTTGTCTGAGGATGCCGCTAAAAGAATGGCACAAGGAATTGTAAGAAGAACCCTGGCTTGCCAAAGATAAAAAGCCGGGCGCTCACAAAAGCCCGGCTTTTTTACTTTCCAATCCAAAAGGCAACTGTCGTCGAGAGCTAACAGCGTTTTATCCAGGTCAGGCGCAAGGAGCGAAGTGTAGAAAACCTACACGAGCGACGCCGCAACGCAGCCCGGATGAAACGATGGACGCTCTAGCTTGCCTTTTTTGCTTTAGAAGATGGTTTATCCCCAGTCTCTTCGACCACGGATAAATCAGGATCTTTTTCCGTATCCTGTCCGGCGAGCATCTGGTCGGCCAGGCCGTTACTCTCCCGGATTTTGGATTCGAGCGTAGCCATCATCTCCGGATGATCCTTGAGATATTGCTTGGCGTTTTCACGTCCCTGCCCGATCCGTTCGCCCAGCGCGGAAAACCACGCGCCGGATTTTTCGACAATACCGGCCTGCACACCGAGGTCGAGAATTTCCCCGGTTTTGGAAATCCCTTGCCCATACATGATATCGAACTCGACCTGGCGGAAAGGCGGGGCCATTTTATTTTTGACAATCTTCACGCGGGTCTGGTTCCCGACGACTTCATCGCGCTCTTTAATTGCGCCGATCCGGCGGATATCCATACGCACGGACGAATAAAATTTCAGCGCATTTCCGCCTGTTGTTGTTTCAGGAGACCCGAACATGACACCAATTTTCATCCGGATCTGGTTGATAAAAATCACAACCGTGTGCGAACGGGAAATCGAACCCGTCAGCTTCCGCAGCGCCTGTGACATCAGACGTGCCTGAAGTCCGACATGCGTATCGCCCATTTCTCCCTCAAGCTCGGCCCGCGGCACGAGCGCCGCTACGGAGTCAACAACCACGACATCCAGCGCGCCGGAACGCACAAGTGTATCTGCAATTTCCAGAGCCTGTTCCCCGGCATCAGGCTGCGAGATCAAAAGTTCATCAACATTCACGCCGAGCTTTTTGGCATAGGTCGGGTCCAGCGCATGCTCCGCGTCAACAATGGCACAGGTCCCACCGGCTTTCTGAGCTTCGGCCATAATATGGAGCGCCAAAGTTGTTTTCCCGGAACTTTCCGGACCGTAAATTTCAACAATCCGCCCGCGCGGGACACCGCCAATTCCAAGGCCAATATCAAGGCCGAGCGAACCGGTTGAGATTGATTCAACTTCCATTGGATTATTGTCAGCGCTCAGCTTCATCACCGAGCCTTTACCGAACGCACGCTCAATTTGTGAGAGAGCGGCATCAAGGGCTTTTTGTTTATCAGCTGGGTTTTGGGCCATGGACTCGTCCTTCCTAAGTGGGGTTACGCTCATAATGAAATCTCCTTTAGTGGTTGCATAAACGGTTAGCGTTTTCAATCACTGACCGCTTTGGGTGAAAAAGCTTACACACAATGATTATGCCCCTATCGTACCCTATTTGTTCTCAACGTCAATAGAAAAGTTCATGAAATGTTCCACGTGGAACATTTTGTATTAACGCATTGAAAAAGCTCACTTTATAAATTTACATAATGCAAAAACAGAGTTGGAAGGTCATACCTAGGTTAGTCGGGCGGTGAAGAAAGAACTGTCATGTTTTTGAACGCCTTTTTAAACACCGCGGCTTTTCCCGCTTGCGTTTTTGGGCCCTGCTGGCATGATCGCGCCCATGCCTGAAAAAACCAAGATTTCCCACGCTCTTCTGACCTTGTTCCTGTCAGGTTTTCTGACCCTTCTCGCCCTGGAAATCGGGCTGCGTTTCCTGCCGGTGTCGGACTCTTTCTTGTCCCAGCCCGTGACGTTCGAGCAACCGGTCGCGCGCTTTACCCCGAATCGGGACGTGACCTGGTCACGCGAGTTCAACTTTGAGATGGTCAATCAGCGCCATATTAATAATGACGGATTTTTCAACGATCAGGATTACGACCCGGAGGATCAGCGTCCGCTCGTTGCCGTGATTGGCGATTCCTATATTGAAGCCGTGATGGTCCCCCACGAGGAAACGGTCTATGGCCGGCTTGAAAAAACACTCGCGCCGGACCGGCGCGTTTACAGTTTCGGCGCCAGCGGCGCCCCTTTAAGCCAGTACCTGATCTGGGCACAATATGCGCGGCAAACCTATAACGCACAAAAGATGGTCTTTACCATTGTCGGCAATGACTTTGATGAAAGCCTGCCAAAATACCAGCTCCACCAAACCTTTCAGCAATTTGTTGCGGATGAAAACGGAACGTTAAAACCAAAACTGATCCAGGAATATCACCCGGGTAAAAGCCGGATTTTGATGCGTCATTCCGCGCTTGCCCGCTACCTCCTGATGAATATGAAGCTCTACCCGACCTTAAACAAATTAAAGAGCCGGCTGCTCCAAAGAAAGCTTGATCAAAAAACACGCTATGTCGGGAACGTCCCGGCCAAGGTCAGTGAAGAACGCCTGAATGACTCTTATAAAGCAGTCGATGCGTTCTTTGATAACCTGCCGGATTATACGGGATTACAAAAACGGGATATTACTTTTGTTGTCGATGCGCCGCGATTCCTGATTTATAACGCGGAGGCGGCAGCCACAGCAGGGCAATCCTATTTTGAAAAAATGCGCAGCTACTTTTTAAAAGTTGCCTGGCAGCGTGGCTATGAAGCGATTGATCTGCACCCGGTCTTTTCAGAAAACTATAAGAAACACCAAAAGAAATTCGAATACCCCACCGACGGCCACTGGAGCGGTTACGGCCATCGCGTTGTCCATGATGCGCTCACGCAGACAAAATGGTTTAAGGGGGTTTACAGTTCTTTAAATACCCCCTCTCCCACCATGACCGGGGGGAGAGGGTTGTAAAAGCTTAATGAGCGCCGGATGAAATCCGGGGCGAATTTAGCTGGAGCTGGGTGAGGGGGGTGAATAATGCGCAATCTTTTACCCCCTCACCCAGCTTCGTCTAAACTTAGCCTTCGGCTTCGTTAAGACTATGCAACCCTCTCCCCCTAAAGGGGGCGAGGGATGGTCAGGAAAATCTGCCCTAATCCTCTAGCACCTCTTTGATCTTCGCTGCGAGTTGTTTGAGGGTGAAAGGCTTGGGCAGGAAGTAAATCCCCTCGCCCATTTCATCTTTGAGCTTGTCTTCGGTATAGCCGGAGATAAAAACGATTTTCAGATCAGGTTGCTTTTCCCTGAGATTCTTCGCCAGCGCCGGACCGTCAATCCCCGGCATCATGACGTCCGTGATCAACAGATCAAGTGAGGCAATATCCTCTTTTTCGAGCAGCGCAAGCGCGGCCTCTCCGTGCTCAGCGCCGAGCACTTCATAGCCTTTATTGGTCAGCGCGCGGGTTGAAAACATCCGCACGGCATCTTCATCTTCAACCAGGAGAATGCGGGCATTCCCGGTCAGATCGCTTTCTTTAACTTCTTCTTCCTTGACCTCATTTTTGGCGGCTTCAACTTCAGCCTCGGACAAGGCTGGCAGATAAAGGGTAAAGGTAGTTCCTTTTTCAACTTCACTATCAACTTTTAAAAAGCCGCCAGTCTGCCGGACAATCCCGTACACGGTTGCCAGGCCGAGCCCTGTGCCCTGACCGACTTCTTTTGTGGTAAAGAAGGGTTCAAAAATCCGTTCCAGATTTTCGACCGGGATTCCGCAGCCCGTATCGGTGACATCCACTTTCACCCAACGGCCCGGCGGCATCGTGTCTTCGCCATATTTAAGAGCTTCCGTATTTTCAAACGGCGCAGTGGTCATAGTGAGCTTACCGCCATCTTCCATCGCATCGCGCGCATTGACGGCAAGGTTAATCAGGACCTGTTCCATCTGGCCGGAATCGACTTTGACCATGCCGACATCCTGACCATAGACGAGATCGAGTTCGATATTTGCGCCAATCAGGCGGCGGATCAGGTTGGACACTTCCGCCAGAATATCCGAAATATCCTGCACCTGTGGGCGCAAAGTTTGCTGGCGTGAAAAGGCCAGAAGCTGACGCACGAGATTGGCCGCGCGGTTGGAATTTTGCTTGATCTGCATAATATCCGAAAAGGATGGATCGCCAGGTTTATGGCGCAGGAGAAGCAAATCACAAAAGCCGATAATCGCGGTCAGCAGGTTGTTAAAGTCATGCGCCACGCCGCCGGCAAGCTGCCCCACAGCCTGCATTTTCTGGGACTGGATGAATTGCGCTTCGAGGGTTTTTTGTTCCGTCAGGTCAATAAAGTGCAGAACGATATTATCACTGCCTTTAAAGCGCCGCGCATGCATCTGGACACTTAACGGTTTCCCGCTTGCCAATAGTGTAATTTCCATTGGCACGGACATTTGTTCACCCTGACCGATCCGGTTCATCGCAAAGAGAACAGAGTCGCGGTCCTCTTCACTGAGAATATCCCGGAAGGCCTTGCCTTCAATCTCCTCCAGCGTCTGGCCGAGCATGGTTGCCATTGCCGCATTGCAGTCTTCAATTTTGGCATTATCCCCGACAAGTAAAATCCCCAGAGGCGCTTCTTCAAAGAATCTCTGGAACCTGTCTTCAGACGCCTGCAGCGCCTGCTTCATTTCACGTTCGAGTGTCAGGTCATGCACCACGCCGCGGGTCCGTACGCGCCCGTTCTCTTCCACCACAACCGTCTGGCTGACAGAAGCCAGGAATGTTTTTCCGCCCGGGCCTTTCATCAGAACCTCGGCAACCTGACGCGGCCCGCCCTTTTCACTAATGTCGTAAGGCTCGCAGGCCACAGGCGGCTGATCAAAATAAGTATGAAGCGTACCGCGGGAGAGCAGCCGCTCAATATCAGTCCCAAGCCATCTGGCCAGCGTTGCATTGACAAATAAAAAGCGTCCACCGCCATCGACAGAGAAAAATCCAACCGGCGCATTGTCAGTGAAGTCGATCAGCTTTTCCCGTTCTTCACGGATTGTTTTATCAACCTCACGCTGGCGGGAAATGTCATCAACGCGCCAATGGACATAGCCGGCCCACCCAGACACAGGCTGCGCTGTCACCATAAACCAGCGCTCTTTTTCTTCATGGCCGGTTGAAAGCTCGATGGAATCGGTCAGGCCGCGCTGTGCATTTTCGGCGAGTGTCTTGAAATGCGTTGAGGCTTCTTCGTTTTCTTCAAACAGGGCGGCCAGGTTTTCGATGCCCTCTTGCCCTTCTGCACATAAACCTTTGAATTTTTCATTGGCGTAAACAACATTGCCCGCCCCGTCCGTAATAAGACGCGCCGCGCGGGATCCTTCCAGAACTTCGCGGACAAGGCGGCGTTCCCGTTCACGTTCAGAATAACCGTGGAGCAGGCGCTGCACGTAAAACGCTGCCAGGGCCGTCACAATAAAAACCAGCCCGGCGGCCAGCATTGTTGTTTTGTTAATATCAAGTAAAAGGGCAAGCGCGATACAGCAGACAATATAAAGAATAAAGAAAGCAAAAGCGCTGATGATCGCCTTAACGTTCGGCCGGCGCGGCATTTCCCCTTCGCTGCGCCGTTTTTGTTCTAAAATGAATTCTGAATGATCAAGATCCATGACCGCTTTAGTGTAAAGCTTTCCTCGAAAAAATAAAAATGCTTTCCCTCTCCCCCCATGACCGGGGGGAGAGGGTTGTGAAAGCTTAATGAGCGCCGTTAGGGGCGAATTTAGCTGGAACTGGGTGAGGGGGGTGAATAATGCACACTCTTTACCCCCTCACCCAGCTCCGTCTAGGCTCGATAAATCTCGCCAACCCTACGCAACCCTCTCCCCCTAAAGGGGGCGAGGGAAAAACGGTTTGGTATTATGTTTATTGCAATTTACCCTTAAGCTTAAAGACATAGGAGATAATTTCAGCAACGGCCTTGAAATGTTCTTCGGGGATCACCTGGTCAATTTCAACAGTGTCATACAGAACCCGCGCCAGGGGTTTATTTTCAACCAAGGGCACATCATTCTCTTCTGCAACCTCCCGGATCCGGAAAGCGAGCTCATCAACACCCTTGGCGATCACGACCGGCGCGGACATTTCTTCGGGCTTATAAGACAGCGCAACAGAGAAGTGCGTCGGGTTGGTAATCACCACATCTGCCTCCGGCACTGATTGCATCATCCGTGCACGTGCCTTTTCCTGGCGCAGCTGGCGCAGCTTGGCACGGATATGCGGATCCCCTTCGGTCTGTTTATATTCATCTTTGAGTTCCTGTTTGGTCATGCGCATTTTCTGATAATGCTCCTGCTGCTGGAAGGCCAAATCCACCGCGGCAATCACCAGCAGAACAATCAACACGCCGGCCATCAGGCGGGCGACCAGTCCTGATAACTCTCCCAGCATCGCCAGCGGGGCCAGCCCAACCATGTGATCAATTCCACCAAAAAACGGATACAGCAAAATCACGCCGACGACACCGATGACACCGATTTTTAAAATCCCCTTGGCAAATTCCATCAGTGAGCGTTTTGAAAAAAGACGTTTAAAACCCTGTAAAGGAGAAATCTTGTTAACATCCGGCTTGATGACTTCAGGCGCAAAGAGCGGTCCGACCTGCAGGAACGGTCCTAAAAATGCCGCGCCCATCAGGATTAAAAGCGGCAGCGCCAGAATACCGACAATCCGCCAGAAACTTTCTCCCAAGGTCAGATCAAACCCGCCGGGCGGCGGCGGCATCAAATGCGCCTGTTCAATATAAGTGCGCATATGCAGCGCAAGATTTTCCATCGTGCCCGGCCCGATCACCAAAATTACAATCGTCCCGGTGAGCAGCATCACCCAGTTATTCACTTCACGGGAAAGAGCCACCTGCCCTTTCTTACGCGCCTCCTCGATTTTTTTCGGAGTGGGTTCCTCGGTTTTCTGGCTGTCGTCGGCCTGTTCGTTATCGCTCATAATTGCACTGCTTTAGTTTTCTTAACCACAAATG
>JANQIB010000136.1 GCA_028282385.1 Alphaproteobacteria bacterium | reverse complement strand
GGTACACCGGGAATAAGGGCCAGCCCCATCATCAGTGCGGCGCTAAAGCCCATGGCTTTCGGGTGGCGGGAGAACTGGTCGAGCAAAGCCTGATCGGCGGAGCCTTCGACGCCGGCTTTAGACACCAGAAGGCCCGCACCGATAGATACGATCAAAGCAGGGATCTGGCTGACCAGCCCGTCACCAATAGTGAGGATTGTATAAGTTGAAGCAGCATCGCCAAGGCTGAGACCTTGTTGAACCGTGCCGATAATAATTCCACCTATGATATTGATAAAAACAATTAAAAGCCCGGCGATGGCATCTCCGCGGACAAATTTTGAGGCTCCATCCATTGCCCCGAAAAAGTTGCTTTCATTTTCAAGTTTTTTGCGGCGTTCACGTGCTTCATCTTCAGTGATCATCCCGGACGATAAATCAGCATCAATCGCCATCTGTTTGCCCGGCATGGCATCCAAGGTAAAACGTGCGGCCACTTCAGCAATTCGCCCCGACCCCTTGGTAATAACCACAAAATTCACAATTACCAGGATGGCAAAAACAATCCCGCCGACGACATAGGAGCCCTGGATAATCAGACCGCCGAAGGCTTCAATGACCTGTCCGGCGGCATCTTTGCCGGTATGGCCTTCGCCAAGGATTAGGCGGGTTGAGGCGACATTGAGGCCAAGACGCAGGGCAGTGGCAATTAGTAGCACGGTTGGGAAAGTTGAAAATTCAAGCGGTGTTTTAATCGACAGCACCAGCATCAGGATAAAGACTGAAAATAGGATTGAGATACTCAGGCCGACATCCAAAACCCAGGTCGGGATAGGGATTAGCATGAAAACTAAAATGGCGACAATACCGACCGCCAGTACGACATCCCCGCGCAGGAAAGTTTTTGCTGTGCCGGAGGCAGAGGCAAAATTGGGAGCAGGTAAATTTGGCGTATCGGACATAGGGTAGAATCAATCCAGAGGGCCGGAACCGGGTCAAAGAACTGCCTTGATTATAGGGGGTTTTCGGGTCTTTTGTAAATCTTTGCCGCTTTTTTAAAGTGAATAAAATCCTGTGTTAAACCAAGGAGATAGGGTTTGTTTTTGGCTAGGCCTCTCTTATTATGGGAGGATAATAAGAGAAAAAGGTTGGACATTTGGCCTGATTTTTGCTTTATTATGAAAACAATATTTAAGGAGACCGTCATGAAAATCCGTCAAAATCTGCTGTTTTTTGGAACTGCCGCACTTTTAAGTGCCTGCGGCCATTACTCTGAGGATCTTGCCGCATTGGATAAACAGTTTGAGAAGGCTCCTCATGAGCGGACCTACGCCTATAACGGCGAACAGGATCTGAATAATATTATGACGGCAGCCGGCGGGGAAATGAGCGCAATCTCTTTCAGTGAAGCGCTGGCGCGTGAGTATCATGCTCTGGCCAAGACCGAACAGGAAGCCATGGATTATCCGTCGGCCAAGCTCTTCACAGAAAAAGCCAAGACAGCTATGAGCGGTCAGCAGGTTCAGCCGTCTGCAGCGACCACGCAGGAAGGGCAGCAGCGCCGTGCAGCGTTAATGAGCGCTTTGGAGACACAAATGACGCCGGAAAATTATATGGCTCTGGCCCGTGCGCAGGCGCAGTATGATCACTGGCAGGAGCAAAAAATCGAGGGTCATCAGGGTGAAGATATTAACCGCTGCCGTGAGAATTTTGAACAGGCCATGATGGCACTTGAAAATCCGTTCACGCAAACAAAGACCTATGCGGTTTTGTTTACTGGTCAATCGAACGAAGTTTCTCCTGAAGCGCAGAATACACTCAATGATATTGCTGCCTTTGTCAGTGAGGGAAATTATGCCTCTTACCAGCTAATTTTAAGTGGTGCGCCAGAGCAATTGACGGCAATCCGTAACAAGCTTGTTGAAATGAAATTCCCGGAAACAAGAGTGCTTGTCAGTGATGCACCAACGGCAGAAAATGCTGTGCAGATTGACCTGCGTTATGCGGTTCCAAGTCAGGAACAAAATCAGGCGATTTAGATTCCTCTCCCTAAGGGAGAGGGCAACGAGGCTTCGCGGCTTTGCCGCGATGTAGCCGAGTGGGTGAGGGTTTGGAATCTTTCTTTTAATTACACATTAAACCCCCTCACCCAGCTTCAGCTAAATTCGTACTTTGTACTCATTAAGCTTGCACAACCCTCTCCCCATGGGAGAGGGAATATGGATGTTATCCGCTGGCGGCCGGGATATCGACCCCTTCATCTTTATATTGATTAAGTTTATTGCGCAGGGTGCGGATGGAAATGCCGAGGATTTGCGCGGCGTGGGTACGGTTGCCAAGTGTATGGTCGAGCGTGTTGATGATCATCTCCCGCTCAACATCAGCAATTGTCCGGCCGATCATATTTTCAACAGACTCTTTATTTTGCAGGTTGCCTCCGGCAGAAGAGACGCCGGCCGGATCAGGTGCATTGGCCGCTGTTTCTGAGGAATCGCTGCTACCAAATGCTTCACCCTGAATAGCAATATCATCCGGTTCAATTTGCTCTTCCATGGCCATTAAAATTGAACGGTGCATAGTATTCTCAAGTTCACGGATATTGCCGCGCCAGTTATAGGATTTGAGTTTTTCTTCGGTTGCACTCGAAACTTTTTTCTTGTCCACGCCGTTGGCCTCGGCATATTTATCGGCGAAGAACTGGGCAAGAGGTACAATGTCGGATGGGCGTTCGCGCAGCGCAGGCAGCGCGACGGTCACAACATTCAAACGGAAATAAAGATCTTCACGGAATTCGCCTTTTTTGACGCTTTCTTCCAGATTGCGGTTGGAGGTGGCAATAATGCGCACATCAACTTTCACCGGGTCGTTGGAGCCAATCCGCGTAATTTCTTTTTCCTGGATGGCACGTAGCAACTTTGCCTGAAGTTGCGGGTGCATTTCAGAGACTTCATCAAGTAACAATGTTCCGGCGTTAGATTCTTCAAATTTTCCGATGCGGCGGGCTGTAGCTCCTGTGAAGGCGCCTTTTTCATGGCCGAACAATTCGGATTCCAAAAGATTTTCGGGAATAGCGGCGCAGTTGACGGCGATAAAGGGACCGTCCTTGCGCTTTGACTTTTTGTGAATGTAGCGGGACATGACTTCTTTCCCGGTCCCTGATTCCCCTGTGATCATCACGGTCGCTTCGGAAGGTGCAATCTTATCGGCAAGGGCGACGATCTTTTTCATCGCTTCATCCCCGGCAATCATCGTGTTGCTTTCTTCGGTGACAGCTTCAAGGATTGCAGCGATCAATTCTGCGTCCGGCGGCAGGGGAACATACTCTT
>JANQIB010000127.1 GCA_028282385.1 Alphaproteobacteria bacterium | reverse complement strand
CAAGGTGACGGAGTGCGGCTGCGCCGCTGGCTGCTTTACCGGAAGAATTGCCCCGCAGCTTTATGCGCAAAGCTTTGAAGAAGCTGGCGCAGATCTCTCTTCGGAAGAGAGTCAAGCAGCTTTCAAAAAATTCCTGTGCGAAAATGGCCCGGCTTTTTACGGGTTTGAGGTTAGCAGTAAAAATTTCACGCTGACCAAAACACCGCAAACAGTTTCCCCGCTCAAAACAGTAGACCAAGACGTGATACCGCTGCCGCTTGGCCTTGGACAGGCAGAAATCCCGTGGAGCATTTCCCTATGAACATGCAGGAAGAGGGAACGCAGCTTGATCTAAAATGGGATCAGAACGGTTTTATTGCTGCCATTGCTCAGGATGCCGCAACCAAAGAGATCCTGATGATTGCCTGGATGAATGAGGAAGCTTTCCGGAAAACCCTGGAAACAGGAGAAGCCTATTACTGGTCGCGCTCACGCGGTGAGCTCTGGCATAAGGGGGCAACCAGCGGCGCGGTTCAAAAAGTTCTGGAAATTCGGATCGATTGCGATCAGGACGCCCTGATCTTGATGGTGGAGCAAAGCGGCAGCGGTGCATGCCATACAGGCCGGACAAGTTGTTTTTACCGCAAAATTACAACCGAAAATGGCCCTGTTTTATCCTTTTGTGAAAAATAGTCTTTTTCCAGCCTTATGAAGCAGCGCACAAAATAAATCAAAATTTATCTACCTTTGAAAAGCTGCGTTTTTTCAGTATATTAAACAGGTAACTGATTTGTATTCTTCCGGCGATTTCCGCTTTTATATACTTCTTTTTAATCTTTCTAACCTATCCTTTTACGGTGGGATTTATCTAATCGAAGGGTTTTATGAAACAAGACAGCCTTTCACATCCAGGCGGGGTGATGACAACAGATTGGACAGACGACGCGCAAGACGACGCGCAGAAGAAGAACTTGTCATTGGCCAAGAGCCTTACCAGCCCTCCGGCGCAAATTTGGCGCAGCCGGATTAGCTGGCGTATTGCCCTGACCGTCTTCTTAACGATCCTGACCGTTCAGATTGCAATCCTGACCCTGACGGTTAAGCAGGAAGAAATGATTCTTTTGAACGATATCCGCGAATCCGGCCGCATTGCGATTGCCCCGCTGATTGAATCCAATGTTCAAAACCCGCTTGGAAATCCGGTTACCATGGATGAAGCTGAGCGTCTTTTAACTTCAACTCTGGTAGAAGGCGTAGCGGTTTATACATCCAACCTGGAATTACTGTCTGTCTTCGGCGATCCGGTTGGGCTGTTCCCCAAAAGCTATGAAGACCTCTTCCAGACAAACCGGACAATGGACGGCAATGCCTATGAAGTCATTTATCGCCGCAGCGACCTGGATCAGCCTTATGTCGTTGCCGCACGCCTGAATGCCGCGAGTGTATCAGAAAGTATTATTTCTTACGTCCGTGAAACAATTGTCATTGTTCTTCTGATGTCGCTTTTTGTGACGAGCGTTTTGATGATTTCTCTCGGACGCTGGCTTCTGGAACCGATTCTGTTCCTGCGCCAAAATCTTTTAAATGCCGCAGAAAGCCCTGAAGATCCGCAAATTGAAGATTCGCCCTTTGATGAAAAAGATGAAATTGGCGGCGCAATTGCCCTAGCGCAGGTCTTGATCAATCAGAATGCAGACAACATCAAGCATGTAAAATCTGCTGCAGAAGATAAGATCCATAAACTGGCTTTTTATGACTCTCTGACCGGCCTGCCAAACAGAACATTATTCTTACAGAAGCTTTCCGAAATGACCAAAAAGGCCGGGCAGGAAAAAACCATGCGCCTGGCCGTGGTGACGATGGATCTTGATCACTTTAAAGATATCAACGACTCGATGGGGCATAATGTTGGTGATGCCATCCTGCGCGGGGTCAGCAAACGCCTGCGCGCCGCCCTGCCGGAAAGCGCAGTCGTCGCACGTTCTGGTGAGGATGAATTTGCGGTTACAATGCCGCTTTCAACTGATGTGAATACGGCGCGCGATGTAGCTGACAAGGTTCGCAATGTTCTGATTTCAGAGCCGTTTAAAGTTTTTAACGAGCAATTCCAGATCCGGACTTCTGTCGGGGTGGCCACTTACCCGGATGATAGCATTGATCCGGGGCAGGTTCTGAAGAATGCGGACATCGCCCTCAACCGCGCCAAAGAAGACGGACGGGATCGCATTAAGGAATATTCCGAAGATTTCGACAAAGCCGTGCAGGCGCGCTTCCAGATGCTGCGTGATCTGCGTGACGCACTGGATAATGATGAACTGCTTTTACATTACCAGCCGCAATTTGACCTGCAAAGTGGCCGTCTGATCGGCGCCGAAGCCCTGCTGCGCTGGTTCCGCAAAGATAATTCAAAAGCCGGCGGGCAGTTTGTTTCCCCGGCCGACTTCGTGCCGATTGCCGAGCAATCCGGCCTGATTGTCCCGATCGGCAGCTGGGTCATCCGTCAGGCTTGCGAAACGGCGGCTCAATGGCAAAAAGCCGGTCATGAGATCCGTATTGCTGTGAACGTTTCCGGGGCGCAGTTCTATCAGGGCAATCTTGTTGAACTCACCTCCGGTATTTTGGAAGAGACCGGCCTGAAGCCCGAAAATCTGGAAATGGAAGTGACAGAAAGTATTTTCATGGAAGATGTCAATCACACGATTGAAACCCTCAAACAGCTGCACGGTCTTGGCATTGAACTGGCGATTGATGATTTTGGAACTGGGTATTCGTCCCTGTCTTATCTGCGCCAGTTCCCAATCGACCGTTTGAAAATTGATCAGTCTTTCATCCGCAATGCGCTGAATGATAATAATGATGCCTCAATTGCCAAAACGATTGTCAATCTGGGTCACTCCCTGAACCTGAAAGTCATCGCGGAAGGCGTGGAAACAAAAGACCATGAAGACTTCCTGCGTTCAGAAGGATGTGACGAAGTTCAGGGATTCCGTTATTCACGCCCGATCCCGGCTGAAGAATTTGATTCCTTTATCAAAAGCTATAGCGGCGACTTATCGAGTTTTGATTAGAGAATAAAATAATTACTTTCCCACACACTAAAAACCGCCTCACCATTTTATGATGAGGCGGCTTTCTTTGATCTTTAAATTGATTAGTACTTCACGGAGCAGCCGTAAGGTTTTGTGCTGGCAATTTCTACTTCCGCGCCTTGTGCCAACGCATCAAGCGCCGCTGCAACATAATTTGTCGCCCCGTCAATTGTTTCGGATTTAAAGCTGTCATCACTATCAATCGCACCGGCATAAACCAGTGTGCCTTCTTTATCGATGACAAACATGTGCGGGGTTGTTTTGGCATCATAAAGCTTGCCGATCGTGCCTTCAGGATCAAGAATATAAGCCGTAGATTTAACGCCTTCTTCTTCGATCAGGGTATTGGCTTCTTCCGGTGTCAGGTTGCCCTGCTTGCCGTCCGCAGAAGAATTGATCGTCAGCCAGACAACATCTTCGCCTGTATATTTTTCCTGAAGGCCCTGCATATTTTTCGGTTCATAATGTTTTTCTACATAAGGACAGCTCGGATTTGTCCATTCCAGAACGACTGTCTTTCCTTTGAAATCGCTGAGCTTATGCGTTTTGCCGTGCGAATCCGTTCCTGTAAAGTCAGGGGCAGAAGCGCCAATTTCCGTCGCAGCCTGCGCAGCCGGCATAAATGTCACCAGCGCAAACGCCGCCAGAACTGTTAGGGCGAGAGATTTAAACATGGTCTTTCCTCCATCGTTAGGTTTAAGGGTTGGTAATTTCATCTTTCACAAGTGAAGGCGTTAAAATTTGCGCCAGCACTTTGGGCTCAGGGCGCTGCCCTGTATTTTCATCACGTGGTCCATAATACACATAGAGCGGAACGCCGCCGCGTCCATAGCGTGATAAAAATTTTGTAATTTCAGGATCCCGGTTGGTCCAGTCTCCCTTCAGATATTTGATACCGCGACTTTCAAACAGGTTGCGTGTTTCATCCGTGTTCAGAGCAACGCGTTCGTTCACCTTACAGGTAATGCACCAGGCCGCTGTCATATTGACAAAAACCGGGTAACCCTCCTGCAAATAGGTGTCCAGCCGCTCAGCTGAATAATCCTCCCAGTTCTGGTCAATTGCTGCAGCAACTAAAGGATCCTTAGAGATCGGACCGCCGCGTAAAGAAACCATGGAGATCGCGACAAAACCAAGGGAAGCAATAATCGCGATCATTCCGAGCACTCTTAAAAAGCCTTTCTTTTTCAGATGCGTAAAAACCCAGATCGCAAAGGCCGCCATGACAAAGCTGAGCAGGATGCTGAGTACACCCATCGGGCCGGCCTGTTGCGCCAGAACCCAGACCAGCCAGGCCGCAGAGGCAAACATTGGAAAGGCGAGAAACTCCTTGAATTTTTCCATCCAGGCGCCGGGTTTGGGCAGGATGTGACGCAATGCCGGAATAAAGGCCAGCAATAAATAAGGGAGCGCCAGACCAAAACCGAGCATCAGGAAGATTCCCATTGCCACCGGCGCACTTTGCGTGAGCGCAAACCCCATCGCAACGCCCATAAAGGGGGCCGTGCAGGGGGTTGCCACAAGCGTGGCCAAAACCCCGGTAAAGAAAGAGCCAGATGCGCCTTGTTTTTGCGCCAAAGATGCGCCTGCACCGGCAAAGCGGCCACTAAATTCAAACAGGCCGGCAAGGTTTAAACCGATCATGAAAAGCAGCATCGCCAAAAGACCGATCACAAGGGGATTTTGCAGCTGAAAACCCCAGCCGATCTGCGCGCCAGCGGATTTAAGAATAAGCAGCGCGGCAGCAATCAAAGCAAAGCTGACAAGAACGCCTGCCGTATAAGCCAGCCCGGAGATCTGCGCTTTTGAAGCTTCTTTATCTTTCAGCTTCACCAGGCTAAGCGCTTTCATCGATAACACGGGGAAAACGCAGGGCATTAAATTCAAAATGAGGCCGCCCAGCATTGCCAGCAAAGCCGCCTGCCAGATGGAGATATCAGGCGCCGGGAAAACTTTTTCAGGCCCGCTGAGCGGGCTTCCATTTGCTGCCGCGCCTTTTGCCATAGCAGAAAGACGAATGCCCTGATGCTCACCCCCCGCATCCGTATAAGTCAGCACCATTTTGCCCAGCGGCACATCTTTTAAATCACGCTCGCCCTTTTTATGCCGGATGGTCAGGGAGGTTCCTTCCACCGCCGCTATTGTTTCCGCGCTATTCCGGATTAATCCCCACTCTTCCGGAAAAAGCGCAAACTCAGAAGCCTGCTTTAAAATTTCCGGATCAGGTAAAGCAACATTTAGAACGAAATCATCACCTTCTATGGCATAAGCCGCGTCCCAACCTGTTTCGAGCGGCAGTGTTTCACGGTAAGCCTGTATTTCAGAAGCAGAAGACGGTGTATTTCCATTCAAAACAATCGAGGCTTCATGGGTTTCAGGAACGCAGATTTCCTCACACACCAGAATATTCAGGGTCAGCCCGATATTTTGCGGGCCGGACGGCAGAGTTTCCGGTAAGGTCAGATTGACAAAATTAACGGCTTTTTCTTCATAACCAAAATTCATCAAAGGGCCGAACGGCAAGCGGTGTGGCATAGGCCATTCAAGATCAGAGAATTCAAAACCGCTGGGCGCCTCCCAGATTGCTTCTGCCACCGTTCCCGAATCGCCGGGATTTTTCCAGTAGGTATGCCAGCCGGGCGCAATTTCCTGAACAATGCCCAGGGTAATGGTTTCACCGCCTTTTAAGTCTACAGCCTGATCGGCGATCAGGCTGACGCTGACATTATCCTGAGCCTGCGCAGGACCTGAAAACGGAAAGGCCGCCAGAAACATAAAAACAAGGTAGAAGAATGGAAGGAAAATACGTTTCATAAGGCGGCCTGTTCGTTTTGTTTTTTAAGATTAGCTATTGTCAGCAACGGCAGTTACGATTTTAGAGGCAATCCCGCCAACTGTTTCGTCTTTTTTAATTTCAGCAGCAATTTGACCGTCTTTAGACAGGACGAGAATCATTCCGGTCTTCGGTGCATAGCTGTTATAAAGTGCACTCAGGCCTTTTTGCTCAGCCATGGCCATGGAAGCCGCTTTGGTTTCGTCTGTTGTGAAGTCAAATTTAACAACCTCAACCTTCTCGGCATTAATCAACCCCATGGCTTCCTTCATTCTCGGGCCGAGGATCTTACAGGCTCCGCATGTGTCGGAGTGGAAGGCCACGACTTTCGTCTTATGCATTTCTTCCGCCTGTACCGGCTGAAGCGCACTCACACCGGTGAATGCAAAAAGCGCCATCAGCGCTGCCATAAAAAATTTCATCTCTTTTTCTCCTTATGATTTGGGTTTATATTCAGGTCATTCGGCCTGAATATAAAAAACGTTACATCAACGGACCTGGAAAACATGACACAGAATACCCCGCTTTGGACGCCGCGCCACCCTGAAAAAACACTCTTGGCGGATTTTATGCGCAAATGTGGGCAGGACGAGCTGGATTACCAGGCATTTCATAGATGGTCGGTTGAAAACCCGGAAGAGTTTTGGAACACGCTATGGGATTTCTGCGGCGTGATCGGTGAGAAAGGCCCGGAGATCCTGGCGGATGGCAATAAGATGCCGGGCGCGCAGTTCTTCCCGCAAGGGCATCTGAACTATGCAGAGAATATGCTCCGCCACACCGGGGATGCACCGGCCATGATTTTTACCGATGAAAAAGGCCGCGAGCGCATCTTAAGCTTTGACGATGTCCGCGCGCAGGTCAGCTTGTGGCAACAAATCTTTCGGAAGGCCGGGATTGAAAAAGGCGACCGGATTGCCGCCTGCATGCCTAATTTGCCGGAAACAGCCATTGCCTGTTTTGCCGCGGCGTCGCTGGGCGCGATCTGGTCCTCCGCTTCTCCGGATTTCGGCCCGCAGGGGCTGATCGACCGGTTTGGCCAAATTAAACCTAAAATCCTGATTGCCGTGGACGGATATTTCTATGGCGGCAAAGAAATTGACTGTCTTGCAAAGATCAAATCCGTCCAGCCCGCATTGAAAGGCCTGACCCAAATCATCATTGTCCCGTTTTTAAAGGATGCACCTGATTTATCTTCTTTTGAAGGTGCGCAAACATTCGGCGACTTGTCCGCAAACCTATCCCCGGAAGAACTTTCCTTTGCAAGTGTGGAATTTAACCATCCGCTTTTCATTATGTTTTCTTCCGGGACAACCGGGATCCCGAAATGTATTGTCCACGGCCACGGCGGAACTCTGCTCCAGCATTTAAAAGAACACACGCTTCAATGTGATATCAAAGAAGGTGACCGGGTTTTCTATTTTACCACTTGCGGCTGGATGATGTGGAACTGGCTGATCTCAGCCGTTGGAAGCGGCGCCTGCCTGCTCTTGTTTGACGGCAACCCGTTTTACCCGGATGGTAATGTGTTGTGGGATTTCACCGATAAACACGGTGTCACTTTATTCGGTACCGCCGCTAAATATATTGACGCTTTAAAAGCAAACGATATCCACCCGAAAGAAACACACGATCTGTCATCTCTTCGGACAATCACGTCAACCGGTTCGCCGCTGGTCCATGAAAGCTTTGATTTCGTGTACGCGAACATCAAGCAAGATGTTCATTTAGCATCAATTTCCGGCGGGACTGATATTGTGTCCTGCTTTGTCATCGGCAACCCAATCTCGCCTGTTTACCGGGGTGAAATTCAAGGGCCAGGTCTAGGTCTGTCTGTCGATGTTTTTGACGATAGCGGCAAGCCGATTCCACCCGGCGCCGGATCGGGTGAGCTTGTCTGTACGCGCCCGTTCCCATGCATGCCGGTGAGTTTCTGGAATGATGAAGACGGCGCGCGTTACCATAAAGCGTATTTCGAGCGGTTTGATAATATCTGGTGCCATGGCGACTGGATTGAACGGACGGAACATAACGGGCTGATTATCCATGGCCGCTCTGATGCGACCCTCAATCCCGGCGGCGTACGGATCGGAACAGCAGAAATCTACCGCCAGGTCGAGCAAATACCTGACGTGATGGAAAGCATTGCCGTCGGGCAGGATCATGAGGGCGATGTCCGGGTGATCCTGTTCGTGCGGCTCAAAGGCGGCGTCGCACTTTCCGAAGAACTGCAAAAAGAGATTAAAACACGCATACGCACCGGCGCTTCACCGCGTCATGTGCCTGCTGCCATCATCCCTGTCACCGATATTCCGCGGACCAAGTCCGGCAAGATTGTCGAGCTGGCCGTACGTGATGTTATCCATGGCCGCCCGGTCAAAAATGTCGAGGCTCTGGCCAACCCTGAAGCGCTTGATTTATATAAAGATCTTAAAGCGTTAGCTTAAAATTATTGACATAATTTTTATGCCGGCTATATAGTTGGCCTATGGAAAAAAAATCTGCCCAATTGGAAACATATCTGGCCGAGCAAGAGGCTATTATTCATTCCGCTTTACTGGAGCTGGACCGCACGCTGAATAATGCAGATCAGCCAGCTTTAGACCCTGCACAGGATACGAGAATCAACCTACTTGAAGTCCTTGATAAAATCGAAAATCGCCGCATCGAGAATAACATTGAGATCGTAAATAATACGCTTGAGCAGTTACGCCTTTTGGTAGACCGCATGGATCTACTAGTAACTTACAGGAATATCTTTGAATTCGAAGATGCCAAAGATCGTACTTATACAGAACTTCAGATCATGAATGAGAGTAATGCAGCGAAAATTGCCGACGAATATTCAATGACCTGTTTGACGAATGTTCTTAAAGGTAAAATCCCAAGTCAGTTATATAAAGATTTTATAAAAGAATGGGCAAAGCTTTCAGAACGTCATGTCGAAATAATGGATGAGGAATATGAACCAAAGCCTTCTAAGCCTCTTAAAGAGCCTGTTCTGAAATATGCCAGAGATACGGAAAAATATATCACAACACTTTTCAATGACGTTCATAAAACAATAGAGAGCGTTAACGATCAGATCCGCATGATCAGGGAGTGTACGGAGCGTTTTCCTGCCGAGAAGCGGAAACATTTATTTCCACTGGCTGAAGCCGCAAAGCAGGATTTTGAGGCAGTTCTTCTTCATGGGCATCACGTTGCCAGTGAAATTGACAAGCTCGAAAAATTTGTAAAGGGAGTTAAAAAATTTGATCAGCCAACGATTGCCCCTTTTGTCCGGAGCATTACAAACGGTAGTTAAAAACTGCTTGTCTGGACGGCGCTTTCGTGCAAACTTAATCTTATGAGCCTTGCTGAATTTACAGCCTTGACCTTCTTCGCCACCTCTGCAGCCAGCGCCGCAGCGGCAGCAGCCGCTTGTGCAGCGGGCGCGCCCGCATAAGATCAGCCCATAGCGCAAAAGCCGCGCGCCCCATAAAAAAATCCCCTAAACCTGTCGAACAAATTTATTGCCGGAGAAGGCGCGAGGAGCGCCGTGTAGAAGCCCTACACAAGCGACGGTGCAACGATGTCCGGGCATAAATTTGAAAGACAAAATTAAGAATTTTATTGAAAGGTAAATTGTGCCATGACACAGCCTGCTTTGGAGGCTATAAGGCCTTCGGTAACCAAGATAAATATGATGAAAACACCAACTGCTGACGATCTGGAAGACATGCATTTCCGCTCCGTGCTGGAGCGTCTGACCCCTAATCAGGGCGCGCAGATGCTCCGCTATGGCTGGCAGCGTGAGGGGGTAATTTCGCTCGCGCAAGGTGAAGGCAGCTCCAAAACCCCGGATTTTATTGCAGGCGCGGCCTATAAAGCGCTTCAGGACGGTAAAACTTTTTATGCGCCTGCATTAGGCGTCCCTGAATTAAGGCAGGAAATTTCAAACTATTATCAGCGCCTTATGGGGTTAAACCTGCCCACCAGCCGGATTTTTGCCACCGGCTCCGGTACCACGGCCATGCATCTGGCCCTGACTTCTATTTTAGAAGATGGCGATGATGTCGTTGCGGTTACGCCGATCTGGAAAAATCTTTTAGGCGCCGTTGAGCTTACCCAGTCGAAAATCATCCAGGTCCCGCTGGAACCGGATGAAAGCGGCTGGCATCTCGATCTTGAAAAGCTGTTTGATGCCTGCACAAATAAGACGAAAGCCATTCTTATCGTGTCCCCATCTAATCCGACGGGTTGGATCATGCCAGAACATGACATGAAGGCCGTTCTGGAATTTGCCCGTGACCGCGGAATTTGGATCGTGGCGGATGAAGTCTATCACCGCCTAACCTTTGACCGGCCGTACGCGCCGAGCTTTTTAGAAATTGCCGCGCCGGAAGACCGGCTTTTCTCCGTGAATAGCTTTTCCAAAGCGTACGCAATGACGGGCTGGCGGCTGGGCTGGCTGGTCGGGCCGGCGGCCTCGGAAAGCGTGATCCGGGATATCGCGCTGTATGATAATATGGGCCCGCCAACATACGCCCAATATGGTGCGATCGAAGCGCTGCGTCACGGCGAAGACTGGATTAACGACCAGCTTACCCTGTGGAAGGGTAACCGCGATAAGCTTCGTACGTATTTTAAGAAAAATGACCGCATTACCTGGCCGGACAGCGAGGCGAGCTTTTACGCCTTTTTCAAGGTCGACGGGGAGCCGGACTGCGTTGCCTTAAGTAAACGGCTGATCGATGAGGCTGCCCTGTCCCTTGCCCCCGGCTGTGCGTTTGGCAAAGATTGTGCCGGCTGGCTCCGCCTGTGCTTTGCCGTCTCCGAAGATAAGATCGACGAGGCGATTAAACGGCTTGATCAGATGATTGGGTGCTAATAATCAGGCAGCGTCTTTTTTAATCGCCTGCACATCTTCGAACAGGCTATCCACGCGCTGCATGAGCCTATCAAGTTCGGCGCGGCTAGGCAGCCCGTACGCACGGGCTTTGTCATCTCCACCAATAACCCGTGCGGGAATACCAAGAGCGGTCACATGCGCAGGAATATTTGAGACGACTACGGAATTTGCCCCAATTTTTGATTTGTGGCCAATCGTAATACCGCCGAGAATCTGTGCGCCGGCGCCAATCATCACGCCGTCCCCGATTGTCGGATGGCGGCGGCCGTTATCCCCATCGCGCCCAACACCCCCAAGCGTCACCCCATGATAAAGCGTGACATCATCACCGATCATTGCCGTCTGGCCGATCACAATACCGGTCCCATGATCGATAAAGAGACGTTTGCCGATCCGGGCTTCCGGGTGAATTTCAATCCCGGTTAAAATCCGGGCAATATTCGCCAAAATGCGTGCAAACGTTTTAAAATGGTGGCGCCATAAAAAATGATTCAGCCGGTGCCACAGCACGGCATGAAAACCGTTATAGGCAAAAACAACTTCAAAAAAACTGGGACGCGCTGGATCACGCCGGCGAATAGAACGAATAAGGTCAAAAGACATGGGATGTCTCCTTTAAATAAAAAATAAAATGGAAATGAAAAAATTTTTAAAGAAGCGTCCGAATGGTTTGAACAATGTGCTTCGCACTCAGACAGGCCTCTTCATATTGCGCATCCGGCTTGTCCTGGTCCTGGAAGAGATCAGGCAGATGCATGGTACGGACCCGACACTCGCCACTATCGAGCTTGCCGGTGCGCGCCAGATATTCAAGAACGTAAGAGCCGAAGCCGCCGATCGAGCCTTCCTCGATCACAACCATCTGCGCGTGGTTTTTGGCGAGCCGGGCGATGAGATCTTCATCAAGCGGCTTGGCAAAACGCGCATCGGCCACAGTTACGGATGTTCCGCGGGCCTCTAGCATATCAGCGGCCATCAGGGCTTCGCCCAGACGCGCGCCGTAAGACAGGATCGCCACGTCAGATCCTTCCCGATCCACGCGGCCTTTGCCGATTTCTAAAATGTCCCCTTTTTCAGGAAGGTCAACGCCCACGCCCTCCCCGCGCGGATAACGCAGCGCTAATGGCCCGGCGTCATAAGCGGCAGCTGTGGCCACCATATGCATGAGCTCCGCCTCATCAGATGCCGCCATAAGCGTCATAT
>JANQIB010000102.1 GCA_028282385.1 Alphaproteobacteria bacterium | reverse complement strand
ATTGCCCGGCCAGCTGTTACAGATTTAACTTTGTAAGGACCGCTGCCAAGTGGTGGTTCCAGTGATGTCTGGTCAAAAGCTTTCCCGTCCTGTGTCCAGTAATGTTTCGGCAGGACGGGGAGCTGGGAAATGATCAGCGGCAGTTCGGCATTATCGCTATGTCCGAAAGTAAATTTTACACGGCGCTCTGATGTGGCTTCCACTTTTGTGACATCGCCATAATAGGCTTTGAAAAATGGCGCACCCTTTTCAATCAGGGTGTTGAAGGTCCAGACAACATCTTCAGCGGTCACCGCTTTGCCGTCCGCCCACTTGGCTTCCGGGCGGAGATTGAAGGCTACCCAGTCATTGCTTTCCGGTTTTTCAATGCTTTCAGCCAAAAGCCCGTACATGGAAAAAGGTTCGTCCGTGCTTTGTTCCATCAGCGCGTCATAGAGAAGAGATTGCCCAATAAAAATAACCCCGCTGGCTGGCGCACCTTTGACAATAAACGGGTTAAGAGAATCAAACGTTCCAACAACAGAGAGTTTCAAAGAACCGCCTTTTGGCGCATCCGGGTTCACGTAGTCCAGATGCGTGAAGCCGTCCTTATATTTAATCGTGCCATGCATGGCGATGGAGGATTGCGGGGTCACATCATCCTGTGCAAAGGCAGGAAAACTGATCAGGAATAAACTGAAAGCAAGAAGGTATTTTACCATTTAAAACCATCCATGATGTAAGTCGGTTTATGTGTTTGTTTTTCCAAAAGCTTTTGAATAATCTCACTATTGACGGTTTTTGTGGCAGGATCAAGGCCAAGCTCCTCCCTGTGAATGCCGGCAAGGTTAAATATACTATCGATGCCAAAATTATTGGCTCCCTGGATGTCCGTATGGAAAGAATCGCCAATAGCGCAGGTTTTTTCTTTTTCGATCTCACCTAATTTTTTCTGTGCCTCTATGTAGACCGGTTCATAAGGCTTTCCGAAATAAGTGACATGTCCGCCGATATCTTCGTAAATTTTAGCAAATGTTCCGGCGCATTCATGGAGCTTATCACCGATATGAACAACAAGATCCGGGTTCGCGCAAATCATCGGCAGATCAAGTTCGGCCGCATAGCCCAGATCTGCCAGAAGCTTCCCTTTTTCTGTTTCTTCCGTTCCCGGTATAGAATTCAGGATAAAATCTGCTCCTTCAGGCCCCTCTAAAAAATTAGCGTTTATGCCTTCAGTCAAGGTTGCCAGTTCCGGTTTACCATTTGAGATAAACCAGCAATTCGAACCATATTGTGTAATAAATTCTTCCAGCGCATGATGAGAGGCTTCACCAGATGTCATGATTGCTGGAAGGAGGTCTTCAGGCAGTCCCATTTCAAGGCATTGCCTGCCGGCATCGTCTGCCCGGCGGGGAGAGTTGGAGAGAAAGCAAACGGTTTTGTTGTTCGCTTTTAAGTACGTTAAGGTCTCGATCGTGTGAGGCAAAAGTTCCAGCCCATCGTGAATCACGCCGAAAATATCAATAATGAAGCCATCGTAGTCTTGGGCTATTTCTTCAAGGCCGTTAAGGAGTTTTGTCATGATGAATGATCGGTTCCAACAGCTTTTGAAATATGATCCAGTCCGTCCTGTTCCAGCAGGTCGGCAAGGCCGGTATTGATATTCTTAATCAGGCCGGGGCCGTGAAAAACCAGCGCGCTATATAACTGCACAAGGCTTGCGCCGGCTTTGATTTTTTCATAGGCATCATACGCTGAAGAAATCCCGCCGACCCCGATAATCGGAAGTTTTCCGTCAGTTTGCTGATAGAAGGCACGGATAATCTCAGTTGATTTCCGGGTTAAAGGTTTGCCGGACAAGCCGCCTGTCTCACTGCGGAATGTTTCAGGGAGATGGTCTGGTCGTTCCAATGTTGTATTTGTCAGGATCAGGCCATCAATACCTGCTTCTGACACGCTTTCAGAAATTTCAGCGATTTGTTTTTCTTCAAGGTCCGGGGCAAGTTTGACAAAAAGCGGCGGCTGTTTATTCGCCCGCGCGCGCTCATTCAGGATTTCCTGTAAAAGCGGCACGAGATTCTCTTTGCTTTGCAGGTTGCGTAGGCCCGGCGTATTAGGCGAAGAAATGTTCACCGTTAAGTAATCGGCGAGACCTGCGAGCTCATTGACAAGGTGTTTATAATCTTTTTCAGGTTTGCCCTGATCCTTATTCATGCCGATATTGAGGCCGACAATTCCTTTTGTATCCGGGTGCGACTGGCGGAAACGTTCAACATTTCTTTTAAAAATATCAAGTCCGCCATTGGGAAAGCCCATCCGGTTAATGACAGCTTCATTTGACGGGTCACGAAAGATTCTTGGGCGCGGATTGCCGCTTTGCGGTTTTGGCGTGACGGTGCCAACTTCCACAAAACCAAATCCGAGATTAAAGAGAGGCTGAATGACATCTGCATTTTTATCAAAGCCGGCGGCAAGGCCGACAGGGTTTTCAAAATCAAGTCCTGCGATGGTTTGTTTGAGCCTTGGGTCGGTTTGTCCTGCGCAAGGTGGAATTAGGCCTGTTTTTAATCCTTTGATGGTCAGGGCATGCGCGTCTTCCGGATCAAGGGCATGCAGGAAAGGTTTGCCGATTTTAAATAAAAAATCCATAAGTTATATCTCTTTAGGTGTCCAGATGATGAAAGCTGTGTTTCAGGTAATGCCAGCCAGTCCAGGCGGTGAGCGCCGCGGCGATAGAAATCAGGATCTGGCCGATGAGAAGTGTATGCGGCAGGATAACGTTGCCTGCATCTCCGACAATCAAAAAGCCAAGCGCAAACATCTGGATTGTGGTTTTCCATTTGGCGAGTTTTGTGACAGGCACTTGGACATCTTTTGGGCCTAAAAATTCGCGCAGGCCGGAGATCAAAAATTCCCGGATGAAAATGACGAGCCCCGCGATCAGCCACCAGCCTTCCAGTCGATCAAAGGCGGCAAGCACAAGAATCAGGCAGGCCACAAAAATTTTATCGGAAATCGGGTCGAGGAATTTTCCAAGGGCTGAGGCGCTGTTCATGGAGCGGGCAATCCAGCCATCCAGAAAATCAGTGATGCAGGCAATCGTATAAAGAGCCAGTGCAATCCATGGAGCCCAGGGGGTCGGCCAATAAAACAGGCCGATAATCACGGGCAACGTGAATATTCGCGAGATGGTCAGGATATTGGGCAGCGTCCACATATCTATGACTTAGCGGGTTTTGGACAGAAAATAAAATAAATATTCAAGATACTGGATCAAGAACGCATTTTATAGATATTTCAGATGAAACGGCAGTATGCATGGAAAGTTCTTTATATAAATAAGCTACAAGGCCATCTTCTGATGCACGATTTAAAATTCTGATCTTTCCCTCTCTGCTACGATGATAAGCTGTATTTAGAACGTGTTTCATGAGCTGTGTTGCCGGACATTGCGTTATACCAGCATGATGTCGTGCAGTGGTAAAGGCTTGATTTTCATCCGCTCTTTTAAAAACCCCTGTAAATTTACTATCAGGTTTATCTTTGTTTTCAGCCTGGGACAAGGCGAAGAAAGGGAGCATCTCTTGTAGAACGGATTGAAATTTTTGAGGGGTTCTTAAACGCTGAATTAAGTTAGAATCATCAACTAAATAGCGTGTTTTCAAAAGCTTTATGACTTCTTCAAAATAGGTCTCCAATCCTCTTTGTATAATTAGAGCACAGGCGATGAGAGTTGGGTTTTCTAAATAGGGCAGGCTTTTTAAAAAATCATCTTCTCGCATAGGAAACAATGTATTTGGCCTTACACCCGAAACATCTTTTATAAAATTTTTAGGCCTAGGAAAGGCTATTTCTTTGGCATCTTTAAGGAATGTATCCAAGTTTATGTCAGTGAGATATTTTTCTAAGAATAATGTAAGCGGTTTAGGGCTGAGTAAGTGTAAAAACAGACTTCTGGCATCTATCTGGGAGGCAGCAGATGTGCTGAGCCTATCTAGCTGAAAAACAATGCTCTGTAGATAATTTGGATATTCTGCTTGAGAGTTAACACAAAGCGTTAACATCGGATTTAAAGGGCTGGGGCTCATAATAGCCCTTTAAATCAAAGTCTTTTTCTTATGTCAATAAAATTAAGCAGTTGCGGATGCGCTTTTTTCGCTCTCTGGTTGCGGGTCGCGCATGACATAGCCGCGGCCCCAGACGGTTTCAATATAGCTTTCCCCGTTTGAAAGCTGTTCGATTTTCTTGCGCAGTTTGCAGATGAACACGTCGATGATTTTTACTTCCGGTTCGTCCATGCCGCCGTAGAGGTGATTCAGGAACATTTCTTTGGTCAATGTTGTTCCTTTCCGCAGGGAAAGAAGCTCAAGGATACCGTATTCTTTGCCAGTCAGGTGGAGGGGTTTTCCATCCACTTCAACGGTGCGCGCGTCGAGATTGACGGTCAGTTTGCCCGTGATAATCTTGCTCTGGGCATGGCCCTGCGAACGGCGGACAATCGCCTGAATCCGGGCCACGAGCTCACGTTTATCAAATGGCTTGGTCAGATAATCATCAGCGCCAAAACCAAGGCCTTTAATCTTGTTATCCATTTCGGTCAGGCCGGAGAGGATGAGAATAGGTGTTTCGACTTTTGCTTCGCGCAGGCTTTTCAGCACATCATAACCGTCCATGTCAGGCAGCATCAGATCCAGAATAATAATGTCATAATCGTAAAGCTTGCCGATTTCCATGCCGTCTTCACCAAGATCCGTTGCATCCACAACGTAACCTTCACTTTTAAGCATGAGTTCGATTGATTTGGCGGTAGAACTGTCGTCCTCGACTAATAAGACCCGCATTTTCTGACCTCTTATATGTTATGTACAATACTTGTACGTTAATCTTTGTTAACGAGAATATTAACACATTTTTTCGCTGCTTCACAAAAAATTTTAACCATTTCGAAGATGCAGAATTGCGGTATTATGGCTTTATGGACCGTTTAGCTGACAAAGCGCATGCTGCGATTGAGCCTCTTGCCGACTATGAAGTATATGGAAAAGTTACCAAAATTTTGGGACTTTTGGTTGAAATTACAGGATTTGGTGAGAATCTCTCAATTGGCTCGATTGTTCATCTCCGGCCCAAATCCGGCAAGGATGTGCCGTGTGAGGTAATCGGTTTTAAAGATAATCATGCACTATTAATGCCCTTCGGCATGCTGGAAGGGGTTGGCCTTGGGTGCCAGGCGGTAATCCAACGAACAGAACCGGCGATTACGCCTGATGATCGGTGGCTGGGCCGGGTGATTAACGCGCTGGGTGAACCGATTGACGGCAAGGGGCCGCTCACGCAGGGCGGTACGCCTGTGCCATTGCGTAATGCTGCGCCGCCGCCGCATTCCCGTCAGCGCATTGGTGGAAAACTTGATCTGGGGATTCGGGGCGTCAATACGTTTCTGTCCACTTGTAAGGGGCAGCGGATGGGGATCTTCTCCGGCTCCGGGGTTGGGAAGTCCGTGCTGCTCTCCATGATGGCGCGTTATACCGAGGCAGATGTTTCCGTTATTGGTTTGGTTGGAGAACGCGGACGTGAAGTGCAGGAATTTTTAGAAGATGATCTCGGTCCCGATGGGCTGGCGCGCTCGGTTGTGATCGTGGCGACAGGGGATGAGCCTGCGCTGATGCGCCGTCAGGCAGCCTATGTGACGCTGGCGGTGGCCGAGTATTTTAGGGCGCAGGGTAAAGAGGTGTTGTGCCTGATCGATTCCGTCACGCGCTTTGCGATGGCGCAGCGGGAGATTGGTTTGTCTGCGGGCGAACCACCTACATCAAAAGGATATCCGCCGACAACCTTTGGTGAGCTCTCCCGTTTGCTGGAGCGAGCAGGGCCGGGTTCTCCAGGCGAAGGATCGATTACAGGTCTCTTTTCTGTTCTGGTGGAAGGAGATGATACGAATGAACCGATTTCCGATGCGGTGCGCGGAATTGTCGACGGGCATATTGTGATGGAGCGGGAAATTGCTGAACGTGGACGTTATCCGGCGATCAATGTTTTGAAATCAGTTTCCCGTGCGATGCCGAAATGTTTAAGCGATGAACAAAATAAACTTGTGACACATGCCAAACAACTCATCAGCAGGTACGAGGATATGGAAGAGTTGATTCGTCTGGGTGCTTACCGCAAGGGTAGTGACAAGGAAGTCGATGAAGCGATTGCGCGTTATCCGGCGCTGGAAAAATTTTTGGCGCAGGATAAAGAGCAAAGTAATACGATTGAAGACTCCTTTGCCAAACTTGGAGAGGTTCTGGGTGTTCCTTATCTGGGGGAACGTGTAGATGGCTGATCTCAAATCCTTAATCCGGTTGCGCAAACATGGCGTAGAAGAACGTCAGAAGGTAATTGCAAATCTCTTGCGCGATATCGAAGCGCTGGAGGAAAAGCGGGATGCATTCCGGCAAAAGCTGGAAGAGGAACGCAGGGTTTTTGAAACACAGGGGGCAAAAGGGCTGATGGATATGCGGCCCTATTTCGGAATGTTTCAGGAACGGGTTAACCGGAATGTTGAGATGATTAACGGTCATATCTCAAAACTGGAAATCCGGCTTCGGGTGTTGCAGGATGATTTACGGGATGCTTTTGCCGATATGAAGAAGGTTGAAATTATCCAGCGTAATCGGGAAGCGGCAGAGGCAAAAAAGCAAAATAAAAAAGAAACAGCGGAGCTGGATGAAATCGGAATAGAGGGATTTCGGCGGAAAGAGTAGGGAGTGATGAGTAGGGAGAGAAGAGATATAAAAAACATTACTTCTCCTTACTCCCTACTTGCTTCTCCCTACTTTAAACCTCTGCACCGTAAGCTTGTTCAGCTTTTAAAATATTGACCCATTGGCGTGGATCACCCTGAAAGCCAAGTTCACCGCGCAAAGATTCGCTATCCAGAGCCTTGGTATAAACCTGTTTGAGCATTTGTTGCATTGGCGCACTTAAGGGGTTTTGGGTACGGACAACCATGTCCAGCCGGTCTGCACGCATCAGCCCGTCAATTTGCACCTCTCCCATGCGGGACATGCTCAGGTCAAAAATAAAACGGGTTTGCTGTTTTTCATTTTCCTCACTGTCATTTGTATTTTCCCCGTCACGGCGGACAAATAAATTGACCTGTCTTATATCCCCGTCCCAGAACATCGGTAAAGGGACAGCGCGCCATTCCCCAGAGGGAAGATTGAGATCAAGGCTAGCACGGGGAGCTGATGCGCCGTCCCGTCCCATCAGGCGGGATAAAAGATTGGAACGGCTATCGCGGGAAAGTGCTTCGATTTTTTTATCGCCAAGCCATGAGCTGAGATCGCTCGCGCGGACAGCCGTTAAAAATAAAAGCGCGGCGGCGCCAAGCTGGGTCGGGTTTGCCGGGGATGGCAAGGCGCGGGACAGTGAACCGGCCAGTGCGGGAGCGGCGTTTAAAAGCGCCTGATAGGTTTCCTGCATCAGGAGCGGCGGATATTGATCACCAAAACTCAGCAGGGCTTGCGGGATTTGTCCAAGCGTTGAGGTTGGGATGATTTGTCCCGGTTGCGGGATGGCTTGAGCCGGGTTTCCGGCGGTCAGCGTATTCGGTTGAAAAATAATCTGTGAACCGATCGTTGTTCCTGCCGGTTGGTATTGCAGGATAAAACTTTGTGGCAGAGCCTGTCCCGGAAGTTGAAGGGAGACAACCGGGAGGTTTTGCGGGGTAAAAGCGGTAACTTGGCCAATAATTTGTCCAGCCTGTCCGGTTGGTGTTGTAATTGCTTTTGGAAGTGTAATTTGTGCCGGCAAAGGAAGAGAACGTGTGTTTTGTTTTGCCGCGCCAATCTCTTTCGCATTTGGTGGCGACACAAGAATGTTCTGGATGTTCTGAATGATATTCTGCACTTTAACGTCAACAGGATTGATAAATGGTAACGCGCTTTGTGTTTGCAGCGCAGGTTGTGTTGCCGTTAAGGGCGTTGTGATCGGCAGGGCATTTTGAGAAAGATTGGCTGGCTGGGGCAAAGCAGGATTTAAATTCAATGCATTATTTTGCGGTAAGAAAGTAATATTTGAAGCCTGTGGAACGGCTGTGCTTGCCGGTAAAATCTGCAAAGTTGTTTGCGGTGCTGTTTGTGCCAGTGTTTGTAAGAGCGGTGATGTGGCTATTGGTTGCGCCTGTGGCGTGGGCAGGGGCGCGGACGGTTTAAAAAGTGATGATAAAATTGTCTGAAGCGGATTTTGTGTTTGCGGTATCGTGGACTGCGCAGGCAGAGCAGGCGTTGTCACGAGTGTTTGAAGATTTTGCGCTGTGACATTCTGGGCAATCTGCGCCGCCTGAAAAGCAGCGGTTTGAATCGTTGAAACGACCGGCGGAAAATTTTGAACAAGCTGCGTGATGAATTGCTGAACCTGCGCCGGTGATACAGGTGTCAGACGCACGGGCGTTCCCGGCGGTAGCGGCGTGGCTGTATTTTGTGATTGTGGGGCTGCTTGCGGCGGTAAAGGCTGCGTTGTTTGTCTGGGTGGGAGATTTTGGACTTGTCGTGCTTGTGGTCTTTGCGCCGTTTCAATCAATTCGCGCGCCTGATCGCTGCGTGCGTTTTGAACGGCAATATCGGCACGATTTTGCGTGCGGGCAATTTGGGATTGGGCAGGTTGCTGTTCAATGTTTTGGCCTTGCTGTTGTTGCGGGGCCTGCCGGATAACGGCTTGCCGCGGCGGGCGGCCTGCCGGGACATCGACTTCAACGCGCTGGCCGGGTTGAGGCTGCCGGCCTCGTACTTCGACATCAACATCACCCTGCGCGGTGCGGATACGGGTCGAGCCGTCAGGGTTCTGGCGAACGACTTCGCCGTCTATACGTTGGCCACGGCTATTATTCTGAAGGGCGTCGGGCAGGGAAATCAGGCGCACAACCTGCTCGCCGCGGGCCTGTGCCTGCGCCAAAATCCGCGGCGTTCCACCGGTTTGGAGAGGGCCGTCACTCATAAGGGTATTATATCAGGTTTTAAGCGCTCGCCTGGGCTTTTTTATTCTCTGCCAGATCACGGATGACAGACCTGGCGATTTTGGAAACATCCATAGCGGCTTCACTGTCCGGGGCATGTGTTAAGATCGGCGTTTGACGGCGGATTGATTTTTTGACGTTAGAATCGCGGCGGACAAAGCCAAGCATTGGTGGCTTGATCTGCAAAAAGTTTTCACAGGTTTTGAGCAGGATATTATAGCTTTTTTCTGCATCGCCAGCATTCTCTGCCTGATTAATCACAATTCCGATTTTATTTTCTACGCCTGCGCGCGCGCCCATTTTAATAAAGGAATAGGCGTCAGTCAGTGCTGTCGGTTCATCTCCGGTGACAAGGATGGTCTGCCCGGCAGAGGCAGATAAGAAACGCACCGTGCGGTCGACCCCGGCGCCAAGATCAAGGATGACCGCATCATATTGTTCGGAAATTTCGGCAAGCTGATCACGAAGCAGGACAAGGCGCTGGCTCGGCAGGGCAGAAAGAGAGGCCTGACCAGAACGGCCAGCAACTATATCAAAACCACCATCGTCATAAGGCTGGATCACTTTATCGATGCCGAGCTTGCCGCGGATCACATCGCTTAAATCGCGGCGCGGCATAACGCCGAGCTGTACATCCACATTGGCCAGTCCAAGATCACCGTCAAACAGCAAAACGCGCTGTCCGGCCTGCGCCAGTGCATGGGACAGGGTAATGGAAAACCATGTTTTGCCGACGCCGCCTTTGCCGCTGGCAACAGCGATCATGTTCCCGGCCCGGCGCATCGTCATGCCAGTTTTCGGTTTGTCTTCTGTTTTGGGGTCGATAGCTTTTTCTGCTGCCATGGACTATCCTGCCTTCTTCATTGTTGTCATTCTGACCTCTTCCGCGCGCGGCATCAAGAGCTGTGTCAGACGGCCTGTGCTTAACGGCACCAAACCATCGGCAACTTTGGCCGTGCGCGAAATCTCTGCAAAACTCATGCCGCCCATGTAAGCCGCGGCCAGCAGGCCGCCGAGGCGGCGCGCCACATCCAGACGGGTCGACAGAAACTGTTTGACGCCAACAGAAGCAAAGATCTTGGCAATCTCCCCACTTTCTTCAGCGTCAATCCCGGCCGGTAAAACCATCACCGGCATCATATCGGCCGCGCCAATGACTTTTGCGATAATCTTGACGGCGTCCTGATCAAACGGGTTGGTTCCGGCGGTGTCGATAATAATCTGATCTGCCTGCGCGGACTCGGCAATGCGGGCCTTGAGTTCATTCAGGCTGGAGGCCTTTTGCAAAGGCACATCCATCAGGCGGGTAAAGGCTTCAAGCTGCTCGACGCCGCCGGCGCGAACTGTGTCAGTTGTAATCACAGAAACACGTTGGCCGTTCATCGCTGCGCGGGCCGCGAGTTTTGCGGCGGCCAGTGTTTTCCCGGCGCCGGGCGGCCCGACCAAAAGTGTTGGCTGAGAGGTTTTATGTTGGGGCAGGGGTTTAAAGCGGAAGAGCATTTCCAGCGCGCCCTGCATTGCGGCCCGTGGATCCTGCTGCCCGACAACCATCGCGCAGGAAATCAGCTGGTCCAGAACTTCTTCCGGCGCGGCGTGGCGCAGCATAACGTCAGTCAGATCATCAATCAGACTGGCTTCGCCGTCTTCTTCATAAATCCAGTCATCATTGCTGGTCGCGGCCATATCCGCGCTTGCGCCCGGAATCCGGTCGGTTTCGATCGCAGCCGTCATATGAACGTTACCCGCATCTTCGGTTGTAGAAACGATGATCGCGTCTTCGCCGAGGTCTTCGCGGATGAGATTCATGACGTCCTTCATGGTTTTTGCGCTGTACGACTTGAGCCGCATGGTTAGTGATACTCTCTTGTCTCGCCGTAGCCCGAAGGGCGCAGGCGGGTCGTTAACGAATTGTTAATAAATAGTGTACACGGCTTTGATTCGCCGTCAAAGAGCATATCATAGATTGCGATATGAAAATACGCGAGTGTGGGGATAAGTCGGGAGTAGAAAGGAGGGAGTAGGAAGAAAATGTTATTGAATAAATTCCCTTTCTTCTCTCTACTCGCTACTCATAACTCTTATACCTGCCCCAAGGTCTTAATCTTCGCCTTCGGGTGGATTTCGTTTTGTGACATGATGGTGGTTTGTGGGCGGAAACGTTCCACGACGCTGCGCACATAGGGGCGGATGCCAGGGGATGTCAGCAGAACCGGTGTTTCCCCGGTTTGTCCAATTTCTTCATAGACTTCGCGGATGCGGTTAATAAATTCCTGGAGTTGTGTCGGGGCCATGGCAAGCTGACGTTCTTCTCCGTCTCCCATCAGCGCATCATTAAAAGCCTGCTCCCATTCCGGGGACAATGTGACGAGCGGGACGAAACCACTTAGGTTGACATTCTGGTCACAAATCTGGCGGGCAAGTCGTGTGCGGATATGTTCGGTAATGAAGGCCGGGTTCTTTGTATAGGTAGAGGCTTCGGCAATACCTTCGAGAATGGTTGGCAGGTCACGCACGGACACACGTTCGGCCACAAGATTTTGCAAGATGCGTTGCAGCCCGCCAATATTGACCTGGGATGGGATGACATCGCCGACAAGTTTTTGATATTCGCGAGGCAGCTCGTCGAGCAGTTTTTGCGTTTCGGCGTAAGAGAGCAACTCGGACATGTTGTCTTTAACGACTTCGGTGATGTGGGTCGTAATGACAGTCGGTGCGTCAACAACCGTATAGCCTTTGAAATGCGCTTCTTCGCGGTATTGCTCATCAATCCACATGGCGGGCAGGCCGAAGGTCGGTTCGGTCGTCGCTTCGCCGGGTAGAGTGATTTGGGCGCCAGTTGGATCCATGCACATCAGCATGCCCGGACGGACTTCACCGCGCCCCGATTCAATCTCTTTAATCCGCACGACATAGGTATTGGCGGGCAGTTGTAAGTTATCCTGAATGCGCACAGCGGGAAGGACATAGCCCATATCTTCGGCAAGTTGTCGCCGCAGGCCTTTAATTTGATCCGTAACTTTGTTGCCGCCTTCGCCCTGGACGAGCGGCAAAAGTCCATAGCCCATTTCAAGCCGGATAATATCCATGGCCAATGCCTTGGAAATCGGTTCTTCGGCAGGTTGCGCCGCTGGGGCAGGCAGGGGTTTCCCATCCGGGCCAATTTGTGCAGGCACCGGTTTGCCGTCCGGTCCGGCGACTGTTGTTTCTTCTTCGACTTCCATTCGTTTCCAGGACAGATAGGCTACGCCGCCGCAGATTGCCGCCATGAAGGAGAATGGTGCAAAAGGTACACCGGGAATAAGGGCCAGCCCCATCATCAGTGCGGCGCTAAAGCCCATGGCTTTCGGGTGGCGGGAGAACTGACGCTTACCAGCCATCGGCGCGAACCTGTGCGCGTGGAGGTCCGCCGATTCGTGCTCGGCAATCTCGACGACGT
>JANQIB010000067.1 GCA_028282385.1 Alphaproteobacteria bacterium | reverse complement strand
AGTAAAAAAGGAAGAAATATTATTTCGTTTAGTATTTATAATAATTCATATAAATCAATTAGAATAAAAAAAGTATATTAACTGAAATATAGAGTGCTTATAAATAATTAATATTTATATTTTCATTTGTAATAAATAAAATATCATTATTTTTATCTATATAGTGGATGAATTTTATTTATTTACTTAAAAAATATCGGGAAGAGAATTTTATAAAATTTATTTATTTATAAGTTGACGACTCTTTCTTTATTGTTTCTATGCAAAAGTTAACGAGTCGGTATGACTTTTTTGTCTGGGCTTGTCCAAATCAGCTATCAGCAAACATAATATGGAAACGCCGATTCTGTTTTCCCTTATTTTCGATCTTGGAAACGACAACAGGCCCGATTTCTCCGGTTGATTTCACATGTGTTCCGCCGCAGGGCTGAAAATCGATCAGAGTTTGTTCATCGCCGATCCGGATTGTCCGGACTTTGCCGCTGCCGCTTGGCGGTTTAACGGACATCGTCCGGATAAGCTGCGGGTTGGCCTCTAGCTCTTCGTCTGTAATCCAGCCGGAAACGACCGGGTAATCAGCTTCGATTAATTCATTCATCTGCCGGGTTAGTGTTTCTTTATCATAGCCGCTGGCAGGAACGTCAAAATCCACACGGCTCTTTTCCGCGCCGATCTGCCCGCCTGTTGCATAACCTTCAATCAGCGAACAGAGCAAATGCATGCTTGTATGCATGCGCATATATTTATGGCGGGTTTCCCAGTCAATTTGCCCGGTGACCTCGGCGCCAACGGGAGGGAGAGGGGCGCCTTCCTCCAGAACATGAAGAATATCATCCGCGCCTTCACCCTTGCGGGTCGTAACGATTTTGTAATTCTCATTGGCAATTGTCAGCGTGCCGGTATCTCCGGGCTGACCGCCTGATGTGGCATAAAACATCGTCTGGTCCAGGCGGATCCCGTTTTCATCGGCGGAAACAATTTTGGCGCCGAACTCTGTCTCATACGGCGTTTCGTAAAAAAGCTTTTTAGAATTCATATCTTCAGGCATGATCCCTTTATAAAAAAACAGCGCCGTAACTACAAATGAAAATTCTCTTCGCAACTGCCAACCCTCATCTCCCCGAAACAACAGGGGGAATGGAAAACAGCTCAAACGAGCTGATTAAACGATTACAGGGCAGGGGGCATGAGGTGTCCTTAATCTGCGGATTAAGGGGGAAGGGCCTGCCTGGGTTTTGGTATCGTTTCCAGTTAAAGGCCGGCGGAAAAGGATATGTGAAAGACAGACCAAACGGCTATGACGTTTACAGAAGCTGGTTTGCGTTTGATCATTTACCTCAGCTTATACAGGAGATAAATCCTGATATTGTTGTTGTCATGGCCGGGCTGACGGTGAAAATGGCGCTTGCCGTTAAAACCTGCAATGTCCCTGTCCTGATGATGCTTCAGGATGTCACATTCGATCAGCATGGTGGAGATTTTGCAGAGTTAGGGCAGGTGCCGTGTGTTGCCAATTCCTCCTTTACCGCCAAAACTTATGCGTCTTTGTTTCATGTAAAGCCGGGCATAATCAATCCGATTATCAATAAGAGTGCATATCAGGTTGAAAGAGATCCGGCTTATGTGACATTCATCAATCCCTTTGAAGTGAAGGGGGTTAATCTGGCGCTTGAGGTTGCGGCGAAGTGTCCCGATATTCCGTTTTTATTTGTTGAAAGCTGGGCTTTGACAAGTGCAGATAAAAAAGCTCTGCTTGAAAAACTGGGCGCGCTTTCGAATGTTCGCTTTTTGCCGTTTCAAAAGAATATGCGCGATGTTTACCTTCAGACGAAATTATTACTCGTGCCAAGCCAGTGTGATGAAGCTTTTGGCCGCGTTGTTGCCGAAGGGCAAGTGAGCGGCATTCCGGTGATAGCCTCCAAGCGCGGCGGTCTTCCGGAATCGGTCGGTCTTGGAGGGATCCTAGTTGCACCTGAAGAGGGGGCGGATAAATGGGCCGAACAGGTGAGGGCGCTATGGACGGATCGGGAGAAATATAAAGATCTTAGCCAGAAAGCGCTTGCCTATTCAAAGCGCGACGCCCTTGATCCTGACAAGCAAACGCAAAACTGGGAACAGGCTATTTCAGAGGCCGTAAAGGCTACATCATGAAAGTTCTTTTTGTTACGGCGCATCCTTACATTCCTGAAATGATGGGCGGGATGCAGTTTTGCGCTCATGAAATTGTCACAAGGCTAAATGATCGCGGGCATGAATGCGCAGTTCTCTCCGGGTTGATTGGCGCGGGATTAAACGGTTTTAAATTGCGACTGCAGATGAAGATGACGGGTAAAGCCTATGCGCAGGATTCCGGTTTTTCTTATCCTGTTTACAGGGCCTGGTCTCCGGATCAGGAATTTGAAAATGTAGCTAGTCACTTCAAGCCTGACTGCATTGTCGTCTTGGCCGGTAAGCCTGTCCTGATGGCAAGGCAGGCGCAAAAGACAGGCCTGCCTGTTCTTTTAGCGCTGCAGGATGTTGAGCGTGAAGGACAGGGCGGCGATTTTGCGGAGCTGGGCTTGGTTCCTTGTATCGCAAATTCTCATTTCACAGCCGGCATCTATAAGGAAAGATTTGGGTTTAGCGCAGAGGTCATTCATCCAATTATCCGCCCGGAAAAATATCATGTTTCGGGAAAGGGCGATTTTATCACGATGATCAACCCGCATCCGTTGAAGGGACTTGATCTGGCGCTTAAGGTTGCAGATCTATGCCATGATCTGCCGTTTTTGTTTGTGGAAGGCTGGCCGCTTAATGCTCAGGAAAGGGCAGAGTTTTTTCCGCAGATAAAGGCGCGCGGTAATATCCGATTTATAAAGCCCCAAAAAGATATGCGCCGGGTCTATGGGCAAACCAAAATCCTGATCGTGCCCAGCCGCTGGGAGGAGGCTTTTGGCCGCGTTGCGGCGGAAGCGCAGATCAGCGGCATTCCTGTCATCGCCAGTGAAAGAGGGGGATTGCCTGAATCGGTTGGTCCTGGTGGTTTTTTGATGCCGCCTGATGCCGGCCCGGAGGAATGGGCAGAGAAAGTCCGGCATTTATATTCAAATGAAAAGCTTTATGAGGAACTGTCCCAAAAGGCCCTGATGCATTCACAGCGCCCTGCAATGAATTCCGATCTTCAGACTGATCAGTGGGAAAAGGCGATCAAAGCAGCCGCAGGCATTTAAAAACTGCTAACGCTTTTATCTTTCGGGCGCACCGCTTCTGCTTGGGCTTGCATCTCCTTTTGGATGAGATAGACTTCATGCTGGCGTTCAAAATACATATCTGCGTTCCCCATATGAATTAAAAATCCAGGAGACATGGCAGTGCTTTCGGCCGTATAGATTCTGATTTCCATACCGTTATTATTCCGCTTAAAACTTTTTTGTGTCCATAGCGGGAAGTTCCGGTCGGATTTAAAGGTTCCGTATTGCAGAGTTGCCCGTCCACCGCGAATACCTGTTTTAGGAGGCGCTCCATACCTCTCGGTCATCATATCGACCATATCTTCAACTTTAACGTCATTGCCGAGATTGCCCTGGTAGAAAATCTCCGTCAGCTGTTGTGTTTTGCCGGGTGCCGGGACAGAAAATCCAAGGCGGATAACCTCATCCTTACCGTTTTGATCTTTATATCTGGCTTCTTGGATCAGGTAATATTTAAAAGTTTGACCGTCTAGATCCAGCTTAAACAGGCGGCCGATATCGGTTTTGACCATCCCGCCTTTAAAATTTGGATTAAGCGTAATGTCTTGCTCCTTCAGGGTATTGACGGCTTCGTCGTATGTCATGCCGAGAGATAAACCTTTGACAGTTTTTTCTCTGACATCAACGGTATCTTGTTCGGCCTGCGCCAGCGCAGGAATCGCAAAGGCAAGAACGGCCAAACACCCAAGAACAGTCAGACATTTTGAAAACATTTCAGGCTCCTTCCGCCGTATTAAAAGTCGAGTTCTTCTTTTTCGGAGTTCTGACGGCGCAACTCGTCTTCACGCTGCTTTTTTTGTTTTTTGGCAGCAACCTGTACGTTCCGCGCAGTTTTTTCATCGCGTAAAATAACTTCAATCTGCTTCGGACTGACATTGATCTCTGCTTCTACGGTGGCTACTCCACCCGCGCCGCGACATTGAACTTTACGGGATGTTGGCGGGCATCTTTTTTCCATGTCAACACGGGAGGCTGTCATATAGCGCAGGCGGGCGCCCTTGTTGTTCACACTCTTTTTTGTCGGCGCGCCGTATTTTTCGATAAGCTTTTCCGCCATCACTTCCGGATTTTGCTCTTCATCATAATAGCGGACAAATTCGATATAAAAAACCTTCGCGCCTTCCTCAAGGGTTCCATACCGGTACATTGTCAGCATTTTGTTATCTTGTTTAAATGAATGCGTATAGCTTTCCATTTCACCTATTTTAACATCTGTGCGCCAGCCTTCCGACCAGCCTTCCTGCGCGGCAAAAGCCTTTGCATCCTCTTCGCTCATATGAAGATGGAATCCATCAACAGTCATTTCGGACAGGTCCTCTACAGTATAGCTTGGAGCTTCTTCTTTTTTTACTTTGTCTTTTGAGGATGTTTTGAATTTTCCATTATTGTTCAGGAGCTCTTTGATTTCTTCTTTTGTATAGTTTTTCAGCTCTGGCGTTTCCTGATCTGATTTAGAAAACCAACCTTCAGCCTGTGCAAAGGGCGCGTAACACAGCAGCGCTGTAAAAACAGAAAAACAGATGAAACGGGAAATGGTCATTTGAATCCCCCCTCTAAAAATAAACCCAATACCAGTTATTGATCGTAGCAACGGGCTATTAATATAATCTGAAAAATGCCGGGCATTTTAGCTAATATGGACGGTGATATTAGGGCATCCAAAGAGAGGGCTGGTTCCACGGTTTTGGGACACACAGTAAGCCTTCAAAATGATACCCGGTATCACACAGACTTAAAGATTGCCATGCGCCGTACCATTCTTCCGGCAAGGGATATGGCGGTGTGACTTTATCCTCGGCTTTAAACCCAAAACGGCTGTAATAGTTCGGGTCGCCAAGGACATAGATTTCTTTTATAGCCTCATCTTTTAAACGGTTTAAACCATCCCGGATCAGCCTGCTGCCAATCCCGTGCTTTTGACGTGCCGGGGTCACGCAAACCGGGCCCAGCAGAGCAACGTTCTGATCATGTCCGGAAACGCTGCATCTTGTAAAAAGGGAATGGCCGATGACGGTTCCATTGTTTGTTGCCACAAGCGACAGGACACCTTCCTTTTCATCTAATAATTGATCAACCAGTGGAAGCAAATCCTCATCAGGAAAGGCGGCAGGATATAATTCTGTAAGCGCTTCTCCGTCCGCTGGCAGGCTTGTCTGAATTTGAGTGTCTTTATCCATAAGAATTGAACAAAATTTGTATACTATGTTTGTGTAGCATGCGCTCTTCTCAAAGCAAAAGATTTTGCCGGTTCCATCCCGGAACACGGGATCGGGCTGGCGCACGCCCCATTGTACCATACTAAAGTATGGGTTATTTTAGTATGCGCCCGTAGAGGATTCTCAACCTTCCGTAGAAAGCGCAGCTTAAACAATACGCACCAAAGGTTAGTCTCGTGTTTCACCGTTTTTTTGCCTCACCTCCCCCTCATTTTCCTTTAAAACGCAAGATTTTGTACGCCTCGATGTTGGTCGCGCCGGCGGCGGTGATGCTGGCCACGGCGCAGCCTGCTCTGGCCGATTGCGCGGTCACGGCAGGGGGCGGAACGGTCGCTTCCCCGGCGGATGGTGCAACGATTACCTGTACAACCACCGGCGGGGATCAAACATCGACCATCGGCGATGGTACGGATAATTTTAGCGCGACAGTCGATGTTCAGGCCGGCGCAACGGTGGATGTCGCCGGAAATGCCATTGATGTTGACAATGCCACTGTTACGCTGGGCACGGGGGTAAGTGTTATGACAACAGGAGGTGCCAGTGAAGCCATACAATCTGAAAGCGGTGCAAATAGTATCACGCAGGATGTGACTGCGGGTGATAACGTGCAAATCAGCACGGTGAGTAATGGAGCCCATGCTATATTTGCACTAAGCCTTAATAACACGGTCACACAAACCGTTACCTTGTCCGGTGCAAATGTGCAGGTGATTACGCAAGGCGCAAACGGCGCAAGCGGGATATTTGCAAACGGCGCAAGTGCCAACCCACTCACTCAGCGTGTTACCCTGTCCGGTGCCGGGACATCCGTGAATGTGGCGGGGACCAATTCGGTCGGCATAAGCGCAATCAATGGGAGTGGAGCGGCGCAAACTGACATCACTTTGGGCGTCAATACATCGGTTGTCAGTCAGCAAGCTGTTGGCATTTTTTTATTGGGCGCCGCCGGCAGCCCGGATAGCAGCATTGACAGTGCCGGGCTTGTTCAGGGCGCGACAAATTCGATTTTTGTTGGAACCGCAAATAGTGATGAGAGCCTCACTTTGCGCACCGGCTCTAACTTGTCCTCCACAAACGGCGCGGATCTGGGGGGCGGCACCGATACGCTGACCCTGATCGGCAATGCCAGCGAGGATGAGATTTTTCTTAATATTGAAAATCTTGAGGTTGATGCCGATGCGACGGGGTGGGAGCTCACCTCTACCTCTACATTTGATGATATCAATATCAATACCGGGCGCTTTCGCAATAACGGCAATATTACAGTGAATAATCTTTTGACGGTTGATTCTGGCAGTATTTTCGGCGGCACCGGCACAACGGGGGGTAATGTCACCAATAACGGCACGGTTGCGCCGGGCAATTCGGTTGGCACGCAGGTGATTAACGGCAATTTCGTGCAAGGGGCAGGCGGAACGCTGGCGATTGAATTTGACAATACCGGCATTGATTTCCTCGATATTTCCGGTACGGCGACGCTGGACGGCGCTGTGACCTTTACCGAATTCGCGCCCGGCGTATCCTTTGATACGCCTTTGACCTTTCTGGATGCCGATGGCGGGATTACCGGCACGTTTTCCAGCATCCCGCAGACTGTTGCGACCTCCGAAGGGCTGGCCACCGCGAGCGTGGAGATCGGCGCCGGTGGCGGGCAGCTCGGGATTTTGACCCTCAGCAGGGGCAGCACCTTGTCCGGCGCTGGCGGGGACAGGTCTTCTGATGCCGTGGTAACGGGGCTGGACAATGCCAGCGGC
>JANQIB010000096.1 GCA_028282385.1 Alphaproteobacteria bacterium | reverse complement strand
GCCCATTGCATCGAACAGGACGGACAGTGCCCAGTCGAGTTCTTCTCCGCCGCCGGCAAACATCACATCCTGTTTACCCAGCTGGATTTGCTCCGCCGCATTACCGATACAATGCGCGCTCGTAGAACAGGCAGAGGAAATCGAATAATTCACGCCCTTGATCTTAAAGTTCGTCGCCGCGGTGGCTGAGCAGGTTGAGCTCATACATTTGGGCACAGCGAACGGTCCAACGCGCTTTGGCCCTTTCTCACGGGCAATATCGGCTGCCGCGACCTGCGCGGCCGTGCTTGGGCCCCCGGAGCCGACAATGATCCCCGTGCGCTCATTAGACACGTCATTATCTTCCAGCCCGCTATCGGCAATCGCCTGTTCCATCGCCAGGTGCATATAGGCCGCGCCGCCACCCATAAAGCGCAGCAGGCGTTTATCAATATGATCTTCCAGCACGATATCCGGCTTGCCGGCAATCTGCGAGCGAAAGCCCATTTCGGCATAGTCCGGGGCGGCCGTAATGCCGGACTTACCCGCTTTGAGAGAGGCCAGAACCGTAGAGAGATCATTTCCAATACAGGAAATAATCCCCATTCCCGTAATCACAACACGTTTTGTCATGGTGGTATTTTTAAAGCCCCGGAGGCACAAAGTCACGAGAAAGTTTCACGCTTTTCCTGCCACTTTCCGGATAGTGTATAATCCCTGAACTGGCGCGTGACTTCGCGTGTGAGCGGGCCGACTTTTCCATCCCCGATAACCGTGTCATTGACTTTAACAACCGGGACAATTTCCTTGCCTGAACCTGTTGTAAAGATTTCTTCGGCCTCTAAAAGCGTATCCAGAGTAAAATCTTCAACGCTGACCGGCACATCCAGGTCTAAAATCTCCAGCAAGGTCTCGCGCGTAATCCCGGCCAGAATATTCGATTTCGGTGTTTTCAGCTTACCCCCCTGCAGGATAAAGACATTGCTGGTTGCCCCTTCAAAGACCTGATCGTCATTATAATAAAGCGGTTCGTGGCCGCCAGTCTCCTGCGCCTCCATCGACCGTTTAACGCCTTCAATATAATTGTTGCTTTTGGCGTGGCAGTTATAACGCTCATGCTTGATCGCAATTAAAGCAACGCCATCTTTAAAATAGGTTTCCGGGTAAATCACCGCCGGGTCGACCATGATGATGATCGTCGGCTCCCCATGCATCAGAAGATCGCCGGATTTGCCGCCGGAGAGTACAATCTTGATGAACTTCTCGCCGGCTTCATTGGCCGCCATCGTTTCCTCAATCCACTGGATCACCTGTTCTTTGGACCAGGGTACGCTCATCCCCACCAGCTCCGCCGAGTGATAGAGCCGGTCAATATGTTCTTTGAGTTTAAAAGGTTTGCCACCATAGGTTTTGAGGAAATCAAACACCGCATAGCCGCGCAAATAGCCCAGATCGCGCGGCGAAATCAGAAGATCTTTTTCGTCAACAATCTTCCCGTTTAGAAAATGTTTTGAGGTCATATTTAACCCGCCATTGCGGCGGCGTTATCAAAAAGACCGACTTTTAGATCCTTGGCTTCGTAGATGGTTTTGCCGTCCGCTTCGACGCGGCCATCGGCAATACCAAGCACAAGCCTGCGATTAATCACACGCTTAAAATCAATCACATAGCGCACGAGTTTTGTTTCCGGTAAAACCTGGTCGGTAAATTTCAGCTCACCTAATCCAAGCGCCCGACCGGAGCCTTTGCCACCAACCCAGCCGAGGAAAAAACCCGTCAGCTGCCACAGCGCATCGAGACCTAAACAGCCTGGCATCACCGGGTCACCTTCAAAGTGGCATTTAAAAAACCAGAGATTGGGAGTCACATCCATCTCAGCAATGATCTGGCCTTTGCCGTGCTCCCCGCCATCTTCAGAGACATGGGTGATGCGGTCGAACATCAACATGGGCGGCATGGGAAGCTGCGCATTGCCGGGGCCGAACATCTTGCCCTTGGCGCACTCGATAAGATCTTCATAGGCGTAGGATGATTGCTGTACGTGATCCATAATTTTCTGAACTGTTTCTTTCACTGTCATAGATGGAGTTTTAGCGTTTTTGGCGGGGTGAATCAATATTTAGCAAGGAACTCATCTACAATCTTTTTACACAGTGTCACCCCGGAAAGGCCGAAGGCCTTATCCGGGGCCTTTTGCCGCCGGAGGCTTTGACGGATAAGATCCCGGATCAAGTCCGGGATGACAAGATAGGGTTAGGTTGTGCCGTAAAGCCTGTCTCCCGCATCACCCAGGCCCGGCAGGATAAAGGCATCTTCATTTAAACGCTCATCCAGTGCGCCGATAAAGACCGGCAGTCCGGGGCAGCTTTCCTCAACCACGCGCACCCCTTCGGGAGAGGCGACCAGCGCCATAAAAATCATTTTTTCAAGCGGCACACCATGATCGCTCAAAAGCTTGAACGCATATTCAGAGGAATGTCCTGTCGCCAGCATCGGGTCGACAACAATCCAGTTCTGGTCTTCATACGGGGGTAGTTTCTTTAAATACTCCACCGGGCGGTGGGTTTCTTCATCGCGGTAAACCCCGACATACCCAACCGCACTGTCATAGAGAAGCTCGGCAAGTCCTTCAGCCATCCCCTGCCCGGCGCGCAGGATCGGCACAATCACCGGCGGCTTTCCTTTAAGGGCCGGCGCTTCCATTTTCTGCATCGGCGTTTCAATTGATTTCAATTCCGTCTCCAGGCGGCTTGTCGCCTCATAGCCAATCAGCATGCCGATTTCTTTTAAGAGCCGGCGAAAATCCGCCATGCCGGTATTCTTATCCCGCATCCGGGTAAGTTTGTCACTCACCAGAGGATGATCAACAATATAAAGGTTTTTAAAATCAGGATGCTTTTGCATTTCCATTTACCTATAAATATTTCAGCGCCGCAGGCATTATCAAAATAAAACACAAAGGACTCAAAGTTACACAAAGTTTTACCGAGAATGCCGAACGTCCTTTGTATAACTTTGTTTTACTTTGTGTTTCAAATAATTTACAGCCGCTGCGCGGCGGTTTTACTCTACCGCATAGTCTTTTTTCAGTTGGTCCAATGTGCCTGCCTGAATTGCTTTGCGGGTCTCGCGCATCAGGCGGTTAATCACGGCGACATTATGCTGGGAGAGGATCTGGAAGGCAAGCATCTCCCCGGCTTTCAGCAAGTGATGAATATAGGCTTTTGAGTAATCCCGGCTGCAGGGAATATCGAGTGTCGGATCTAATGGCTCGGGGTCATCTTTATAGCGCGCATTGACAAGATTAATCCGCTCATTCGGGTGACCTTTCATCAGCGCCATACCGTGACGGGCAATCCGGGTCGGCATCACGCAGTCAAATGTATCAATACCGTACGCCACGCCGTTCAGCACATCTTTCATCCGGCCAATCCCAAGGAAATGAACCGGACGGCCCGGGTGATTAATCTCCCTGATCCAGTCGAGGATACCAAACATCTCCTCATCCGAGCCACCAAGACAGCCGCCAACCGCGGTTCCAAAAAACGGACGCGAGGCAACGTAATCAGCGCTTGTCTTTCGTAAATCTTCATACACCCCGCCCTGCACCACGCCGTATAACCCCTGCGTCCCGTCATGGGATTTTTCGAACGCGCGCAAAGAACGATCCCCCCAGCGCATACTCATCTCCATGGACTTTGCCGTATATTCCTTTGTCACCTGGTAGGCCGTGCATTCATCCATCTGGACAATCAAATCCGCGCCGAGCTTGCGCTGAATATCCATCGAGGTTTCCGGGTTCAGGCACAGCTTGCGCCCATCAAGATAAGAACGGAAAAAGGCCCCGTCTTCATTAATCTCCAAAAGATTTTCTTTCTTGGCGCCGGTAGACCGGCCCTTAATTTCATCCGCGCAGGTGCCGTGCCCCATCGAGAAGACCTGGAAGCCTCCACTATCGGTCAGCATCGGCCCGCCCCAGTTCGTAAATTTATGAAGCCCGCCGATTTTCTGGATCAGCTCCGCACCCGGCTGAATCATCAGATGATAGGTATTGGCCAGGATAATATCCGTGCCGGCCTCTTTCATCTGGATCGGGGAAAGGTTTTTGATCGAGGCCTTGGTCCCGCAGAAAATATAATTGGGCGTTTCGAGCGTCCCGTGCGGGGTTTTAATCACCCCCGTCCGCGCGCCCGTTTGCCCGCAGACATGCGTGACCTCGAATGCGAAATTCGGGTAGTCAATATTCAGGTCGAAATCTTTCAATACTGTCTGAGCCATTTTCATATCCTGCCGCTTTAGCGGCTATATTTTTAACCACAGATAAACACAGATTCACACGGATTAATTTTTGGTTTGATTTATCTGTGTTTATCTGTGTTCATCTGTGGTTCTTATAAAAAGCCCCGCTGACGCGGGGCAAAATTAAATTAATATCTTAAGAAAACTTTTTAAGCAGCGCTTTTTGCTTCTTTCTTCTCAATCGCAGCTTTCACATCGCGCAGCGCCGGGTGCAGCTTTGTTTTGGCTGTGCCCTTCACAAATGCGTCGATCCCACCTTTATGGTCGAGAGTCCGCAAACCATGCGCGGAAGCCTTAATTTTCACCTTACGGCCCAGGATTTCACTGTAAACACTCGTATCCTGAATGTTTACGTCAAATGTGCGCTTGGTTGCGTTCATCGCGTGGGAGCGGTTATTCCCGACCATACGCTTTTTACCTGTAATCATGCATTGACGGCTCATGGCTCGATTCCTTTTCTCGTCTGTCATCCTGAGCGTAGCGAAGGATCTCATTTCATTTCAGGGAGATCCCTCGGGCGTAAGGCCTTTCGGGATGACACTTCGTGTCAAATTCTGCCGGACATTAGGTATTTTGACCCTAAAAGTCAAGCATATCGTGCCCGCCTATAACAATAGCCCCTAACAGGCTCACAAGCAGCAGAATATGGGCGATAAAGACCAGGTATAGACCCCGGTAAACATGGCGCGCCGTGAGTTGGGCGGTGGCTTTTTCCGGGCCGACCCAGTTTCGCTGGATCGCACTGCCTTCCAGGTCACGGCTGGGACCGCCCAAAGACACATCCAGCGCATAAGCCAGCGTTGTCACAGGCATCCCGCCTTCTTCATAACGGGCCCGGTTTTTAACAGGTCCAAGCCCTGCCATCGCCCGTGTCATTCCGCCTGTCGGAGTGAACAGCCCGGCCATGGCAATAAACACCGCGCTGAACAGGTTCGGAATAAACCCCATCAGCTTTTCAAGAGTCAGGGCCATTGTCCCAAATCCCTTGGAATAGCCTTCCTTGCCAAAGCGCCAGGACAGCGCCGCCAGCCCCGCATAAAGATAGGCTCCCGGCAAGCCGGCAATCAAAAACCAGAGGATCGGACCGACAACCGCCTTATCAAAGCTTTTGGCCCCCAGCCCCAACCCAAGGCGGGTCATGGTAAATTCATCGCTGCCAGTCATATCGGTGCGGGTTGTGCGGGCAATTGTCAGGAATCCTCCTTTAAGTGTCTTTTCACTTTCAATGGCCTGAACCAGCCGGAGCTGTGCAAACCAGACCGCCCCTGCACTCATTGTCAGGCAGAGCATCAGCGTTTCCGCAATCCGCCATTGCGGATAGCTATAGGAGATTGACCCGGCCAGGCGGCTTAAAATCAGCGCAAAGCCCATCCCCAGGATCGTCAGGAAAAAGCCCCGGACAGCCAGTTCATTGACGGAGCGCTCTGTATTATTCAAACGCCGTCCCAGCGGACCAAAGAGCAAATCAATCACCCGCCAGAGCACAGGATTGGCATTTCCCGCCAGCGGCCCGGTCACCATGCCGATCATGACACACAGCGCAAGCGCCGCAATCGCCACCGGGATCCGGTCCGGGTGAAATATCATGGCATGTAAATTCTCCAGATTTTCCAACATCTTCTTTCAAATCACCATAAACTAAAAAGCGCCGCAGGCTTTTTTATTTTAACCGCAGATGAACACGGATAAACACAGATGAGTAAGCATTATGATTAAATATCCGTGTGCATCTGTGTTTATCTGTGGTTTTAATTTTTTAAAGCCGCTTGCGCACCGGCTGATTTTGCGCTGCACAAGGCAAGGCAAATCATGTATAATGGTTAATATTATAGTGCCCCCTTTTATCTGGGAAGGATAAACGAAAACTTATGCTCTATCATCTTTATGATCTCCAACATGCACTTTTAACGCCGGTCCGGGCCGCCGCCTCAATGACCAAGGCCGCGCTGCGTAATCCATGGAACCCGCTGCACTATCACCCGGCGGCAAACGCCTTATCCGCAAATGCGGAGTTGTTTGAGCGCGTCACCCGCCGCTTCGGTCAGCCGGACTGGATGCTCGACTGCACTCTCATTGGCGGCCACGAATATAAAGTGACTCCAACACCGGACGCAGACAAACCTTTTTGTACCCTGACCCATTTCAAACGTGAATCGCTCCGTCACCCGATGGACCGCAAAGATCCGCGCGTATTGGTTGTCTCCCCGATGTCCGGGCACTACGCCACGCTTTTGCGCGGTACAGTCGAAGCCCTTCTGCCACATCACGATGTCTACATCACCGAATGGGTCGATGCGCGGATGGTGCCACTCGCTGAAGGTCGTTTTAATCTTGATGATTTTATTACTTACTTACGCGAATTTATGAGCCTGCTCGGGCCTGATACTCATGTGATTGCAGTCTGCCAGCCGGCCGTGCCGGTGCTTGCTGCCATTTCATTGATGGCCAGTGAGGATGATCCAAACCAGCCTTTAACCATGACTTTAATGGGCGGACCGATTGATACGCGAATTTCCAAAACTGCCGTGAACAAGCTGGCCGAAGAACGGCCTTTAAGCTGGTTCGAACGCACCGTCGTTCAGAATGTACCCTGCTACCATCCCGGCGCCTTCCGCCATGTCTATCCCGGCTTCTTACAGCTCACCGGCTTTATGACGATGAATCTCGACCGGCATGTCGGTTCACACATGAAGTTTTACAAACATATGATTGAAGGTGACGGCGACAGCGCCGAAGCACACCGCAAATTCTATGATGAATATAATGCCGTCATGGACATCACAGCCGAATTTTACCTGCAAACCGTCGATACGGTCTTTCAGCGTCACTTGCTGCCGCGCGGCCTGATGAAATGGCGCGATCCGCTCTCCGACAAACTTGTCTCCGTCCGTCCACAGGACATTAAAAAGACCGCTCTTCTGACCATCGAAGGGGAACTCGACGATATTTCCTCGCGCGGACAGACAACTTCGGCGCATGATCTGTGTTATAACCTGTCTCAAACCAAACAGTTCCACCACTTCCAGCTTCAGACCGGGCATTACGGGATTTTCAACGGGCGGAAATGGCGCGGACAGATCATGCCGCGCCTGCGTCATTTCATGCGCCAGTTTGATAAAAATGTTGATCCGGTCCCTGAAACCGACCTGGAAACCGTGCCCGATATCAAACCTGACCGTTTCAACCGCGACACACATGGCGCCGCCGCTGTGCGCCGCTGGCTCAAAGCCAAGGAACAGGAAGAGCTGCGCAAATCCAACGGCACCTTCCTGCGGGAAAAGGAAGACAGTTAAACCCCCTACTTATCCACATCTTTGGGTCGTTTTGCTGCACTGCATATAGTATTTACAGCTACGCCTCATTAGTATTTCTATAATCAAATATGAGGAATACATGGTAACGGCGTACGCGGCGAGTGATGCTACCCGCTTTATGATTAATCTATCTTCGTTCTGGCTGCATTTAACAGCGCAGCAGATGGAGAATGTTTCTGTTTTTACACAGCCTTTTTTAGATGCCAGCTTGGGATATTTCGATCAAAACCCTATATCCGTTGAAATGACGGGTTTTCGCAAAATGGCTGCTCTAAATCCAGCTTTTGCTCCCGTGGCCGCAGGTTTTCCTGACAGAATTATCCTTCAATACGGACTGGGTGAAAACAAGCAAGGCCCTATTACGCCCGATGCCAAAAGAGATTTTGATACAGTGCGCCTTATTCTGAGCGCTGCACATCCGGAGCGTAATGTAACAGCCGCGGCTCATGGAGCATCTCTTCTGACACATGATCACCAAAAAGCAGATTTCAGGGATTTGCTGACAGACCCGGTTCTGGAAAATGAAAAACGGCCTTTGCGAATCGAAACAGTCATGGAGACAGCTCATGTCGACCTGCTGCGTTTTCAAACATCCCATTCAGATAAAGCCCCGATTTATATCACTGCGCCAATGTCGGGACATTTTTCAACGCTTGTTTATCCTGTCATTCAAAATTACCTCGACGCAGGACATCCTGTTTATGTGAAAGATTTAAAGGACGCTTCAAATGTCCCCTTAAAAGACGGCCCTTACGGTATGGATGAACAGGTTGAGACCGAAATGGCCTTCCTGAAAAAAGTCCATGAGATCACAGGTCAAAGAGCGCGGCATGTCGCCATCTGTCAGGGCGGTATTCCGGCCACAATTGCCGGCGCTGTTCTCGGAGAACAAAATGCACCGCACAGACCGGAAAATTTTGTCTTTATCTCCGGTCCAGGCGATATCAGCGTCACAAAATCTGTTGTAAATACGGTTGGAGAAAGCCTGCCGGATTCCCATTACAGATACAATGCAACAACTTTTGTTCCATTTGGAAAGCCCGGCGTATGGCGCTATGTCAGGGCAGGAAATGATCAGGTTCGGGACTTCATGCTTGGAAACCCTGCGCGCCACATGATTGACCATGCAACTCTTTTCAACCTGATTACCTCCGGTCAAAGCCGCTGGATTTCTCATACACCTCTGACACAAAAAGAATTACTTACAGCGCTGCAAAGAAACGACCTGGAAGGCCTGGAAAGAGATTTACTCAATCAGCTTTTATTCAGAACGGAATATTACACCTCTGCAGATATGGCAGCGGAATCCTATCTGGAGGCTATTGATGGTAACTTCAAAGGGAATTTCCTTGCCAATGGGACGGCAACATATCGCGGTACGCCTGTTGACCTGAAATATATCACCTGGCCGGTTCTTACTGTTGACGCCGAAAAAGATAATATATCCAGTATCGGGCAAACGATGGGGCTTCTGGCTCACCTGCCGGGAAGCCAGGATAAACGCGCCATAATAGTTAGCGGAAAAGGGCACTTCTCATGGGCAGGTGGAACCTTTCATAAGATTTACTCACCTCAAATCCATGAATGGCAGCAAAATCCCGCAAATTCCAATATTCGGGAATTCACCCCTTCCATGTTAGATGAAGCGCGGGCCATACACGCCGAAAATATGAAAAAAGAAGCTGATAAAATTGCTGCTGCCAGCCCGCCTTCCATCCGTGTGCATGGCTTGGGATTCCAGATGGCGGCTTAAAACCCAAGCGAATCAGGCTATTATAAAATCGTAATAAAATTACACAGATTACGTTAAATAAATTCCATTTGGCACTTGCCATCTTTCGGTCCGCTTCGTATATAACATGCCATACGTTAAAAACTTCGACTTTCGAACATTTATTGAGGATTTTATGGCCCGCGAAGCAAAGCTTCGAAGCCGCCGCGTAAAGCCGCGAGCGGATGCGAACCTATTGACTTTAAAAAGAAATTCGGCGATCGAACGCTATCCGTTCGACGACATTTCGACGCGCCTGAAAGTCAATGTCAGCCCCCGTGCCAAGCGCCTCGCCTTACGTTTATGTCCAAAAACCCGGACGATGAATTTGGTCGTACCGCCGCGCGCTTCGATGAAATCGGCCTACCATTTTGCTCTTGAAAACGAGGAGTGGATTAAGGAAAAAATCCGGGAGCTCCCCCGGCCTGTCCGGCTGCGGGACGGCGCCATCATCCCGGTTTTTGGACGCGATCGCCGAATTGTCGTTCTTTACAACGAAAACTTAAAATACACCGATATCCTGTTGAAAAAAGACGAAATTATCGTCATGACGAACAAGGAAAACCCGTCTGCCCGGATCAAGCGGTTTTTAATCGAACAAACCCGCGCGCGCATTACCGAACTGGCAGAGCAAAAATGCGCCGCTCTTGGCCGCGACTATAAATCTATTACGATCCGCGATACGGTTAGCCGCTGGGGCAGCTGCTCTAGCGACGGACGCTTATCCTTCTCCTGGCGTTTGGTATTTGCACCGAAAAATGTCCTGGACTATGTCGTCGCCCATGAATGTTCACACCTGATCCATATGGATCACAGCCAGCGTTTCTGGGATCTGTGCGAAAGTATCTCCCGTGATTTTGACGGCGGGATCGACTGGATGCGCGAAAATGCCCACACGCTGATGCGCTTTAACGCGTAAGGTCGTTTTTATTTCGATATTATAGCCCACTGGAAAGTCGCAACCCGGTATGCTTACTCGCAGATAACTTGAATGATACCCTTCTTATCAATTTGGTGATCACAAAGATCTATAAACTTTTCTATAGCCTGTTTTGCACTACCCTCTACACGTTTGCTCAACGCTTTAAGCTCGGTTTTTAACGGCTCCAATTCATTGGGAGAAAACTCTGCATCTTCAAAATGATCATACATATGCATAATAACCTGGTGGCCCATTTCCTCAGCCATCAATATGATATATTCATGGTCATCCATGCCCAGCCAGAAAAATTCGTTTTCATTTTCAGGGTCGGGAATTGTTACGAGTACTGCCATTACCAGAAATCTCCCAAGTATGCATTTTACGGACTATCTATAATCGTTTCATAATAGTACAAAATCTATACACCTTTCAAGTTAACATAATCCAACGCCCCCTGCAGAATAAGCTGCGCGGCGAGTTTATCGGTCAGACCGCTGTCTTTTGCCCCGCGCTTTGATTTTTTACCAAGATCCACACGGCTATCCACGAAGTTATCCACAGCGCTTGTGGATAACCGTTCATCCCAAAAGGCAATCCACAAATCGTTCCCCTGCTCTGTCCCCAGTTCCTGTGGATAGTTTTTTATCTCATCTACAAAGGACCGGACCCGTTCACAGGCCGAGCCTTCGCTGCCATCCATATTGACCGGCCAGCCAAAGACAAACCCGCCAATCTCATACTCTTTGATCAGACGGCCCAAGGCCTCCATATCTGCTTTAAACTTGGAGCGCTGAATTGTCTCCAGCGGTGTGGCCAGGGTTTGCTCCGGGTTGGACAACGCCAGACCGATTGTCTTACTTCCCAGGTCCACGCCCAAAAGCCTGATATTTTTAGGCGCGCCCTGCGCTATATCCTTGAGATGTCCTGTTGGCATATCTTTATACCTATCGCACTTGTCATTCCGGCGAAAGCCGGAATCCATAGAATCAAAACAGCCTTTAAAATGGGCCGATAAATTCTATAGATCCCGGATCAAGTCCGGGATGACATCAATGGGGAGTTGCAAGTTACAAGTTGCAAGATTATTGTGGCCTTTCTGTTAACTGCTAACTGAAAACTGATAACTAAAATGGATGAAGCAACAGTCAGAAAAGTCGCGCGGCTCGCCCGGCTAAAAGTCACGGATGAAGAAGTCTCCCGCCTTGTCCCGCAACTCGGCAATATCATGCAGTTTGTTGAGCAGCTGGGTGAACTTGATACGGATAATGTCGAGCCGCTGGCCAGTGTGGCCAATATTGACCTGCGCTTGCGTGAAGATGACGTGACCGATGGAGGCATGGCCGATCAGGTTCTAGCCAATGCGCCGGAAAGCATGGAAGACTTTTTTGTGGTTCCAAAGGTGGTCGAGTGATTATTTAACCACTAAGCCCACTAAGAACACTAAGGATTTTATGCTTACGAAAGAAAATGAAACCGATATATCCAAAATTATTGTCGATTGCGCTTTTAAAGTTCATACGACTCTTGGATCGGGATTATTGGAAAGCGCATATGAAGCATGCCTTACGCATGAATTCTTAAAAAGAAAACTTGTTTTTGAACAACAAAAAATACTACCTGTTCAATATGACAATATTCAAATAGATACCGGATACAGGCTTGATTTTATTGTAGAAGGACAAATTATTATTGAACTGAAAAGTGTTGAAAAGATAATCCCTATTCACGAAGCTCAAATTTTAACTTATTTAAAATTATCGGGAATAAAAACAGGATTACTTATAAACTTTAATACGAAACTGATAAAAGACGGTATCCGCCGTTTTTCAAACTAAATAACTTAGTGGTCTTAGTGACCTTAGTGGTAAATAGAACATGACAAATTTAACACATCTGACGTTAGCTGAAGCCCTGAAAGGTCTTGAGAATAAAGATTTTACATCCGTAGAAATCACGCAGGCGCATCTCGATGCCATAGAAGGTATGCGCCATCTCAATGCCTATATTACTGAAACGCCGGAGATTGCGCTGGAACAAGCCAAGGCCAGTGATGAGCGCCGTGCAAAAGGTCAGGCCGGGCTTCTGGACGGCGCGCCGGTCGGGATTAAAGATCTTTACTGTACCAAAGGTGTGCAGAGCGCAGCCTGCTCAAACATCCTGCGCGGTTTTAAACCGGAATATGAATCTACCGTGACACAAAACCTGTTTGATGAAGGCGCGGTGATGCTTGGCAAGCTCAACATGGATGAGTTCGCCATGGGCTCTGCCAATACGACAAGCGCGTTCGGTAATGTTATCAGCCCGTGGAAACGCAAAGACGGCTCGAACGCGGACCTGACGCCCGGCGGCTCGTCCGGCGGGTCTGCAGCGGCAGTAGCGGCCCGCATGGCTTTGGCAGCGACAGGAACAGATACAGGCGGTTCGATCCGCCAGCCCGCTGCCTTTACCGGTATTTGCGGGATTAAACCAACTTACGGGCGTTGTTCCCGCTGGGGCATTGTCGCCTTCTCGTCCTCTCTCGACCAAGCCGGATCATTCGGCCGCACCGTTGAAGATTCCGCGCTGATGCTTCAGGCCATGGCCGGGTTTGATCCCAAAGACAGTACAAGCGCGAACCGTGAGGTTCCCGACTTCCGCGCAGCCTCTTTAAACACATCCGTCAAAGGCCTGAAGATCGGCATTCCGAAAGAATACCGCGCTCCCGGCATGCCTGAAGAAGTCGAACAAATCTGGCAGCAAGGGATCGACTGGCTTAGGAGCGAAGGTGCGGAGATTATTGATGTCTCCCTGCCCCACACCAAATATGCCCTGCCCGCTTATTATATTATCGCGCCGGCGGAATGTTCTTCTAATCTGGCCCGTTATGACGGCGTGCGGTACGGCCTGCGCGAAGAGGGAGAAGACCTGATCGAATCTTACGAACAGACACGGGCCAAAGGCTTTGGTGATGAAGTTAAACGGCGTGTGATGATCGGCACATATGTTCTCTCCGCCGGTTATTATGATGCTTATTACATCAAGGCGCAGAAAGTCCGCCGCCTGATCCTGAATGACTTCCTCAGCGCTTATGAACAATGTGATGCGCTTTTAACGCCGACCGCACCAAGTGCCGCCTTTGCCATTGGCGAAAACGAAGATGATCCGATCAAGATGTACCTCAATGATGTCTTTACGGTTCCCGCCTCCCTGGCCGGTTTGCCGGGCATGTCTGTCCCGGCCGGGTTAAATGCGGATGGCCTGCCGCTCGGCCTGCAGATTATCGGCCGCCAGTGGGATGAGGAAATGGTCCTGCGCGTGGGCGCAACGCTCGAAAAAGCCGCTAATTTCAAGGCAATACCGGAAATGGTGGAAAGCAAATTGGCGGCGTAGCTTTAAAATGCTTATAATGATATAAAGGATGCAGATGCTCAGATTTTTACTTTTACTCTTTATTGTTTTTACGCCGTTCACGGCTCAGGCCACATCGATTTCAAAAGATATGGCGAACTCTTATTATTCCAACTGCGTGAGCAAAGACGCGCCCGGCATTTCCACAAAAAGCAAAGAATTTATGTGTGCCTGCACCGCCGCCAAGATGATGGACAATATGAGCGTGGAAGATGTTCAGGCGATGGCCCAGCAAAACCAGGCCGGACGCAATGCCACCAATAAAATGCTGATTGACGTCTATGCGCCGTGCATCGAATTCCCGGCCTATGATTACTACTACAATAACTGTATCACCGATCCGAAAACGCAGACCATGACCTCCAATCCGCAGCGGACTTGCTCCTGTCTGGCGGATCAGGTTGCCGGATATTTACAACAAAACGGGCAAAGCGTTTTCCGTGATATCCTGATGCGCAGTCCGAATTTAACGGATCCAATGAGCGCCCTGGCCAATGACAGCAGATTCAGGCAATTCGCCCAGACAAAGCTCGTCGGCTGCGTTGTGCAGTAAATACACTAAATCCAAAATATTGTCATTCTGAGGGCTTTAGCCCGAAGAATCTCGTTTATTTTCATGAGATCCTTCGCTACGCTCAGCATGACATTTAGGAAATAGAAAGGTTCATAAAAAATGGCACAGCTTGTCAAAGGACAAACAGGAGACTGGGAAATCGTGATCGGCATGGAAGTCCATGCGCAGGTCACAGCAAACTCCAAACTTTTTTCCGGCGCCTCGGCAGAATTTGGCGCCGCGCCAAATTCGCAAGTGTCGATGGTGGATGCCGCCATGCCGGGGATGCTCCCTGTCCTCAATGAGCATTGCGTTTATCAGGCTGTGCGCACGGGACTTGGCCTCAACTCTGCGATTAACAAAACATCTGTCTTTGAACGCAAAAACTATTTCTACCCGGACCTGCCGCAAGGCTACCAGATTTCTCAATATCTTCACCCGGTTGTCGGGGAAGGCAAAATCGAGATCGATTTGCCGGACGGCACAACCAAGGAAATCGGTATTACCCGCCTGCATCTGGAACAGGATGCCGGGAAGTCCCTGCACGATCAGCATCCGACAAAATCCTATGTCGATCTCAACCGCTCGGGCTGCGCGCTAATGGAAATTGTGTCGGAGCCGGATATTCGCGGCCCCGACGAAGCCGCCGCCTATTTATCCAAGCTCCGCATGATCCTGCGCTATCTCGGCACCTGCGATGGTAACATGGAAGAAGGCTCCATGCGCGCCGACGTGAATATCTCCGTCCGCAAACCTGGCGGCGAGCTTGGCACACGCGCAGAAATTAAAAACGTCAACTCGGTCAAAGCCGTTCAGCAAGCGATTGATTTTGAAGTGCAGCGCCAGATCGAAATCCTCGAAGGCGGCGGCACGGTTGTTCAGGAAACACGGCTGTGGGATCCCGGTAAAATGGAAACGCGGTCCATGCGCTCCAAGGAAGAGGCGCATGATTACCGTTACTTCCCTGATCCGGACCTCCTTCCACTCGTCCTGACGCAGGATTACATTGATAATGTTGCCAACGACCTGCCCGAATTGCCGGATCAAAAGAAACACCGCTTCATGGAAGAATACGGCCTGTCCCTCTATGACGCGTCCGTTTTGATCGCGGAGCAACAGCGCGCGGAATATTTTGAAACCGTGACGGATGGCCGCGATGCAAAAATCGCCGCGAACTGGGTGATTAATGAACTGCTCGGCCTGCTCAATAAAAACGGTAAGGACTTATCCGGCAGTCCGATCAGCGCGGCGCAGCTTGGCGGCCTGATCGACCTGATTGCCGATAACACCATCTCCGGCAAAATCGCCAAGGATGTCTTTGCCGAGATGTTTGAAACCTCCAAAGACGCACCCGCCATTGTCGAGGAAAAAGGCCTGAAGCAAGTCACCGACACCGGCGAGATTGAAAAAGTCATTGATGCGGTGTTAGACGCCAACCCCGATAACGTTGCGGCCTATAAAGGCGGGAAAGATAAACTCTTCGGCTTTTTCGTCGGCCAGGTGATGAAAGAAACCGGCGGCAAAGCCAACCCGGCCATGGTCAATGAGATTTTGAAAAAAAAGTTGACATAATTAATTTTAGGGTGTAAAAGAAGCGTATGAACTTACCTTTTAGAACCGAAAATTTACAATTCTGCGCTGCCACAGTCTTTTCCCTAGTGGCCGCTGTTGGCCTCTTTGAACATACACACAGAGCTCCCTCTCATATAACCAGCTTCTTTGTTTTAATGGCCAACGGTTATGATCCCACAAAACAAAACGACGGCTTTGTAGCAAATGCCCAAAGTCACTTTTCTACTTTTGCAACTTGCGCTAATATAACTGAAGAAAAGGCGCTGGATAAAAAATTACATGGTGTGGTCGCTTCTTGCCGTGCCGTTAACAAACATTCATTATTTTTTGGCCCTTCTATGCGCGAACTCGTAAAAAAAGAAATGCCAACCGCAGATCAGCCAGGAAATCCCTGGCCTACAAGCGCTGAAACCAAATTCGGTTTCCTGTCATTTCTTTAGCAATAAAAACAATTTTTCTTGTTTCTTTTTCACCCTGCATATGCCATCATAAAAAGGACGTTAAAAAGCGTTCTAAAAGTCGGCACCACTCCCGGCTGAGTGGATTTTTTATGCCCGCATGTTAAAGTGCGGAAAATTTTCTTATGCCGGGAGTGGGCTGAATACAACACCTTTTAGGAAATAGGTCCACACGTACTTTTAGCGTGCTTTTTAACTCCCGGCGCCCTTTGCTTTTTGTAAGTGGCGCCCTAACCATTTACAAAAGGGAGTTACCCCATGGAAGATATCCGCACCCATTACCGTGCCCTGCGCCAGTCTGTCGGCAATGCCGTGCGCGCCGAACGGCAAAAACAAAAACTGCCGCTTTGGAAAATCGAAAAGCAAACCGGCTTGTCGGCCCATTGCATCGACCAAATTGAACTCGGCAAAGGCAGCCTCGAAATCGATCAATTGCTCCGCCTGTCGCTGTTTTTAGGATTGGATATTAAAATCGGGTTTAAGAAACAGTATTGACAATATAGGAATATAATCATATAATGACAGATGCTTTTTAACATCTGCACCACCCACGTCATTACCGGGCTTGTCCCGGTAATCCATAAACCGTCTCTTCCGGATTGCCGGAATAAATCCGGCAATGACGTAAAAAACAAAAACCCATCTGGACTTAGTCCACATTTTTACGCGGTGTTTCAACGGCTTGCAAATAATGTGGGTCAACATAAAAAGTTAAAGTGGACTAACATTAACCTCTCCCGCTACACTTCCATCATGACTCAGGGTTTTGAATATAAGGTCGTGATTTACCGGGAAAGCATGCTCGGCTCGCTCTTTCTCGGCGGGTCAAAAGTTGACCCGGTGAAGTTTTCAGACTTTCTCAACCGCAATGGCGCGGATGGCTGGGAAGTTGCGACAATGGAACGGGAAAGCCGGCGCATGCTCCTCTTCTTCGAACGGGAAGCGTTTATGGTTGTGATGAAACGTCCCAAAGGAGGCGCAAATGAATAATATGATGCTCAAAATCCTGGTTGGCACGGTCCTGCTGGCAGCCCTGCTCACGATCGGGCAAATCTGGATTTCCCTGATGAGCTGGGATGTTTATATGAAAGCCGTCGGCACGTTGGCGATTGTCTTTGTCGTCACCGGCTTTCTCATGGTGGTTGGCCATGATTTCGGCAGCAAAAAGAATTTAAAAGACGAGAACTATTTGGATTAAATCATGAGCACAACAATCGGCCCCGATATTGGCGACAACGCCCCTCTCGACTTCACAATGAAAGCCCGCCACCGCGTTGTCGTGGGTTTAAGCTGGGACCCGCGCATCGATAAGGCCGGCTTTTTTGACAAGCTCAAAGGTGATAATCAGCAGCACGATCTTGATGTGATCTGCTTTGTGTATGACGATCAGGGCAAATATATCGATTATGTCGGTGCCGAAGCGCAGGATTCCATGGCTCGCTCCGGCAAGATCTATCATAGCGGCGATGATATGACCGGGGAAGGTGACGGGGATGATGAATTTATCTCCCTTGAATTTGCTGATATGCCGCCGGAAGTTTACCAGATCATTTTTGTCGTCGAGGTCCGCAGCAATCACGCCTTCGAAGATGTTGATGCCCCGGAAATTCGTGTCGCGGACGGCATGGACAACAAAAACCTCTTCCATACCTTCCTGGATGACCCCGAAGGCAAATCCGCCAAGGCTTGTATCCCGCTTAAACTTTACCGAGACATGGCGGCGGAAACCGGCTGGAGCATTCAGAATATCTCAGATTACCCCGATATCACCGGGATTGAAGACTGGGCCGGTTATTTAAGCCGTTATCTCTAGTTGATCTGCCCCGAAAATCCTGCTACTTCAGACCGATATGGGTACGTGGCCGAGTGGCTGAAGGCGCTCCCCTGCTAAGGGAGTATGGGGTTTATAGCCTCATCGAGGGTTCGAATCCCTCCGTGCCCGCCATTTCCAGACTGATTTAACACCTTATATTTAAGCGCAATTTGACCAGCCTTGTCACACTATAGTCACAAGGAAAGCCAGATCATGGCTTCTATTCGCAAACGGAACGGAAAATTTCAGGCTCAAATCAGGCGTGCTGGCTACAAAACGATCAGTCGTACATTCGCAAAGAAGAGAGATGCGCTTGAGTGGGCACGAGAGACAGAGCTAAAGGCAGATCGCCGTGGTATGCCACAAAATCTCAAAGTCATTGAGCAGACAAAGCTCTATGATCTGCTGAAAAAATACACTGAAGAAGTCATTCCCAAAAAGAAAAGCGCCAAAAATGAAACCGTTATCCTAAAGGCCTTCATGAGAAATAAGATGTGTCACAAATCTTTGGCGGAAATTACAGGAGATGATTTTGAAATTTACAAGACAGAACGGTTAAAGCGCGTCAAAGGCTCTACGGTTAACCGCGAGTTCAATATCATCCGCCATGCGTATAATACAGCTATCACTGTCTGGGAAATGCCGCTTACAAAGAATCCTTTGGATAGCATTACAAAAGCTCCTACTCCCAAAGCACGGCAAAACAGGCTCACAAAGGAACAAGAGCAATCACTGCTGCAACACGCTGCTAAATTAAAGAATAAGCACATTTACTCAGTCATAGTGTTTGCCTTGGAAACCGGGATGAGGCGCAGCGAAATTCTAAAATCAACGTATGAAGATGTGAGCCTTGATAAGAGAACGCTTCATATTCCTGATACCAAGACGGGCCACGCCCGCACAATCCCCCTAAGCTCCAAGGCCTTACAGCTAATCAAGGGCCGCAGGAAGAAAGGGATGATATTCCCTGTAAAGATCAAGGCTTTTGAATATCACTGGCAAAATCTCTGTAAGAAAGCCAAGCTGGTGGACTACCACTTCCACGATCTTAGGCACGAAGCCATTAGCCGTTTCTTTGAACGGGGCTTAAGCGTTCCCGAAGTCGCTCTCATCTCAGGCCACCGTGACTATCGGATGCTGGCGAGATATACTCATCTCAAAGCAGAAGATTTAGTGGAGAAGTTATGAGCAAGATTGATCTTGGAAAAAAGACGCGAAAGCGGAGAACAAAATTCATACCATTTGAAACAGCAATAAAAGAATACGACATCAATACAAAGGATTTAAAAGAGCTTGCTGAAGACAATTTGATTCAGGCCTTTGGGTTATTTAACAATGACTACACCGACACAGTAGAGAGAGATAGACTTCAGGAATTACAGATCACACCAGATACTTGGCAAGGCCGCTATGGATGGGAATTCAACGGCCAAAGATTTGAGCTTCTAAATAAAGAAGATTTTCAATCTTTTACTAAGATAAGATTTAAGAGAAAAGAGCTAGAACAAGCTATAGATCACGAGTTTTCACCTAACAGAGTAAGAGCGCGCTGGTACAATTGGGAGTTAATTGCATTACAAATAGCCGCTTATATGCATAACACAGAATTACCTAAAAATAAGAACCAGTGGTTCGGTCAGATAATTGATACAATCCCATATTTTAAAACTGGTAACAGACCTAAATATGAAATGATGGATGAACATTTAGGAATAGTTTGGAACGCCCTTAATTCTAAAGAAGTGAAATGGGATCAATATCTTAGAGGATAGTTTGCATTTATCTCTGGAATGATCTTTTTTTTAATCGGCGTATTTCCTTTCCTGCGCGAGCAATCAAGCCACGCAGCGTAGCAGAAAGGATTTTATTATGACGCACGCAAACTTAAAAAACATACAACCAAACTCTTCTGAACTTGCCATCTATTGGGCCAGTCAGGGGTATCAAGTCTTTCCAGTTGGTAAAGACAAAAAGCCAAGCCAAGGGTATCTCTGGGGAGATTACCCCATAAGCGACCCGGAAATGATTAGGCTTCAATGGCAAAATAATCACAAACAGTGTGGTGTAGGTATTATCACAGGCAAAGAGAGCAATCTTCTTGTATTGGATATTGATAATAAGAATGGAGCAAAGGGTAGTCAGAGCCTGAAAGAGCTTGAATCTAAATATGGTGATCTACCTAAAACATTCACAGTCAAAACACCAGGTGGAGGGCATCACTATTATTTTAGATACAATGATTGCGGATTGACGATAGACGCTGGCGTCATGGATGGCGTTGATTATCGAGGCGAAGGTGGATATGTCGTATCCGCAGGATCGGTTGTTCAAGGGGGTGTTTATCTTGTTGAAAACGATGTCCCAGTTGCAGACGCTCCTGCTTGGCTTATTGATGTTCTCAGAAGAGAGAAAAAACAGGAAGTTACTCCTTCCAGTAGTAATCGAAAAAGCGGGCTACCAGTTGAAGGAAACAGAAATACCTACCTTGCATCTATTGCTGGCTCGTTAAGACGAAAAGGTATGGGACGCGAAGAGATAGAACAGGGGCTCTTAGGAATTAACTCTACTTTTGAATTACCTTTACCTGCCCAAGAAGTTCAGAACATAGCCAAAAGTATATCGAAATACAATAATTCGGATTGGTCTATTTATGCTCATGAGCAAGACTTTGCAGAACGCTTGGCCAATAAGTATAACGGCCAAATTCGATATGTCTCTGGCATTGGCTTTCATATCAATGAAAACGGTGTATGGCTTCGTGACAACGAGGATTTAAAGACAAAGCGGTTACTTCAAGAATCTATCATTGAGGCATGTCAGGAGATTGAAAGAATAGCCGCCGTTGAAGAGCAAGCGAAAGTAAAAGATAAGATTTTACGCTTGAGAGGAAAACTCAAGAAGCGTTCATTTCAAACAAGCTGTCTCGACTTCGTTAAATCACACCCGCTTATTGTGACATACGCAGATGATCTCGACCAATACGAACATATTATTGGTTTATCGGATGGTGTATTTGACATGAATACAAGCCAGTATCTTGATGAGCCGGAGACATATCTCATAACCAAAAGACTCGATGTATCTTATGATAGTGACGCAACCTGTCCTATCTTCGATCAGATGATGGAGACAATCTTTCCCGATGTGGAGCTAAGGACATATGTTTTAAAGAATCTGGGTTACGCCTTATGTGGGACGAACAATGAGAAAACAATATTCATATGCGTTGGTAAAGGTGATAATGGCAAGACAACACTGATAGAAATTATATCAAGTCTGTTTTCTGACTATGCCGTTACACTTGACCCTTCGAGCTTTATCAGAAAAATGGGTAATTCAATTTCAAATGATATTGCCCGATTGCGCGGAGCACGACTTTGTGTAACGTCAGAAACTTCTGCAGGTGCGATCTTTGATACGGCGCTTGTAAAGAGATTGTCTGGTAAAGACGCTATATCTGCTCGATATCTGATGCAGGAATATTTCGAGTTTTACAATCATGCAGTGATTTTCATGTTGTCGAACTTCATCCCTGTCTTTGATGGCTCTGATACTGCGATGGCTAATCGAGTGAAGATTGTCCCGTTTAGTGTCAGTATTGCTAAAGAAGATCAGGATAAAGACCTTGCTCAAAAACTTGAGGGTGAGAAGCAGGGTATTTTTAACCGTCTTCTTGAAGCAAGAAATCTTTACCTTAAAGAAGGGTTAGAGCTACCCACGGCTGTTAAAGAAGCGACTGAGAGATTTTGTAACCAGTCAAACCTAATCAAGCAGTTCGCGGATGAGCATATGGCCTGTGATCCGAATAGTTACGCCTCTGTGAGTACTGTTTATACCCAGTACACTCAATGGTGTAATAACAGAGGCTACAAGCCGCTATCCGAGAATATCTTCAGCACTGCCTTTGAAGACCACATGAAGTCTTATAAGAAACGTAGGGCACAAGGATATGTGTGGGAAGGGATTAAGATTACCAATCATGTTCCCTTTTTCCTTTAGCAGTGCGGATGATGTAGCTTCTGTATTTTATTCTTATTTTTTGAATTAGAAAAAAGTAAAATGAATATATAGAGCTACATCATCATTATTTATTATGAGCAAAAACAAAAAAGAAATAACAGCAAACTGGACTGGGTACGAGAAGCGGCCAGCTTGGGCGACTGTGACCTCAAGAGAGTTATCTCAAATCCTTGGCGTGAGCCTTCAGACAATCAACAACTGGAAGATGCGGGAGTTCTTGCCAGAACCTGAACCCTTTGATTTATATAAGGGCAATAAGAACCGCTATCGCATTTCCAAGATCAGAGCTTGGCTTGAGGGCGTGAGCGAAGATAAGATAGAAATCGCTTGGGTGCGTGAGTTTATGGACTACACGCCGCCTATAGAGAAGTTAGAAGACGCTTACGAGCTAACGCGTAAATATCCGCGTGTGTTTGAGATGGAACAGCCTATTCGGTGAAATAGTACTGATATTTTTTTCGATGATGTGGCGGACGCCCACACCATAAATAGCTCTATTTGCCCTAATTAGACTCACTGAGAGTCATCTTCTTATTTTATTTTGGTCATTATACCCCAAAATTTTATCGCGCTGTGTGAGTCTCTACGGACTCAGGAAGCGCATATCAGAAGTGTTTGACCCTGAATCCCTAATCTCGTAGTGTTTGATTGCTAGTCCAAGGGCGACCAGCTGGGCTTGATAACCCAATGTAAGACGGCTGCATCAGCCGAAATGATGTCGTTTCTCAGCTATGGCTGGGTGCGGCAGTCATGTCCAAGCCTCACGGCCAAAAGCTGTCGGCAATTTCTTACAGTTGTTATCAACCCCAGCTACCAGAAGCCCTACTGGTAGCATTATTTTTAATGGAGGTTGAGATGACCATTACAAAATCAGAGTTAGATTGTTTGCTAAAAGAACTATCTCAAAATAAACTTAACACAAGTAGTAGCCTTCTTTTTGGAGCAATAATTTTGCTATGGTTACTCTTTGGAATACACATTATTTACATATTTTTGTTTTTTAGTGTTCATATTTCCAAGATACTTGTGTTTTTCATTGCAGCTTTACTCACATACCTGACTGTTAAAATTAACGTCACAAAGAAAAAAGAAAATAAATTCTACGATATTGGAAAGCTAAATATAGTCATGCTTTTTTCAGCATTCTTTATCTTACTTTCTTTAAATGGTGAAAATCCAGATATAAAGAAATGTACAGAAAGAGCAACAATAGCGGGGCAATGGCATTCTGGTATTTACCATCAATGCATGGGAACACCTAAAGGCTTTAGATGGTAATATCAAGAATATACGTATTACATAACCATCCTATAAAGGAAAAAAGCATGATAAAGCTCAACCTTGTTTTAGCAACACTATTGTTTTTAACCCCTGCGGCAAAGGCCAACACTGAGACAGAGAGCGTCTGTGACACTTTAGGAAGGACGCTCGTTTACTCCTACAGAGACTTTAAATCATACGATCACAATATGCGTAACGCACCTGAAGAGAATTGGGTTTCTATATTCTCAGAAAATCAAGAAAAAGCCCTTGAGCAGATTACAAATAACTTCTCCCCTATCTTGGACTCATATATCCACCTAGATTGCGATGTAAACAAATTAAAGAAAGCACTGGTCTGTGTTAACAAAAATCAGAAAAATGAAGGAAACATTGCAGAGATTTGCTTTAATGATAACATTCGATAAACAATTTTTATCTAGTTAGAGTATGGCACAAGCAAAACATAGTCGTGGAAAACCTGATGGCAGAGAAACCCCTAAAAGGGTTATTGAAAAACGCGCGGGCAAAAAAGGAGGACGGAAGAAAGAAATTCCGTTTGCGGCTTGGGTTAACAAGAATCAAGCAAACTTAAATAATATTCCTAAAAGTAAAATATTAGACGCTTTCTTGCCGGACAGAACAAAGTTTTATAAATCCCGTGATCACTGCACTAACGAAGATTCTTATATATTATTTGAAAATTTTTCATTTCTAGAAAACCCCATTGGCACCATGAACATGCTATCAGAAATGGTGAAATTAAATTCATGCGCAGCGAACAACGACATCCATTTTACCGACCCAATATGTTGGGATATGGCCCCTTATATGGTTCTAAACCTTTTAGAAAACGACCTTGAAAGCGAAAGGATTAGAGGAGGAACAGTCACCCCTTTTGTACGCAAAATATTAGAGGAAACCGACTTTGCAAAACACTTTAATATGAACACTGAGGGGGAGCTAGATCAAAACCTTGAGATATGGCCGATTAAAATAGACTCATGCAAGCAATCTGGTCCCGATAGCTATAAAGATAACTCTTCACCTCATGCGGCGCTTGCAGAACGTTTTACAGGCCAAATAGAGAATTGGTTAAAAGAAACTGGATTTGCCCTAACGGATGAAGGAATACGCCTTCTAATGTGCATGATTGGAGAGGTACTTAATAACGCAATTCTGCACAGTAGCGAGGAAATAGGTGGAGAGGCGTGGATATCTGGCTTCATGCTAAAGACAAAAAATCCTGCTGGTGAAGTTGAATATGCATGCCACATATCCATATTAAATCTTGGAAAAACCATTTTTGAAAGTATGCAGCAATGTGAACCAACTATACGAGGTAGAATAGAACAGCTTATAAAAACTCACCGTCCTAAATTTAGATTAAGGAAACATTGGACACCTGAGGGTTTATGGACGCTTTATGCGCTTCAAGACGGTGTAACGAGCATGGGAAAAAAGAATGATCCCAGGGGTGGGCGTGGACTAATGGATATGATCACTTTTTTCTCTGATATTGGACGTTCCCATAATTCCAAATTAGCTATCATATCTGGAGGAATAGCAATAAATATTAGTGATCCCAATCCCTTAGAAGATAATCGTGGAATGAGGCGCTTAGCTTTAAATGATGAAAATGATTTGGCAAAAGCACCTAAAAAAGAGTATATGAAAGTACTTCGTAAACCATTTCCGGGTACTATTTTAACTTGGAGGTTCTTTTTGAACCCTAAACACTTGGAGAAATTGGCCAACGCTTAGGAATTTATAACTCATGACGGAAGAAAACATGGTTGGTGTTATTAAATTATCAGTACCTGAAGGAAAAAGAATGCTTTCAGGAAAAGAGGTAGGTGTAAATGCACGGGCAGAGCATAACCTAGATAACTTAGATAAAGTTGAGGGATATGTACAAATAGATATACCCGTTCCTGTAGTTACCTCTTCTTTTATTCTTGGAATGTTTTCAAAGAGTGTTCAAACGCTTGGGCTAGAAAAATTTTTTGACAAATATCGTTTTAATGCACGCGATGAAATAATAAGGAACATAGAAGTTAATGCAAAATACAGCATTACAGAAGGTACTGCTCTGAACTAATGTCCATTCTTAAAGGCGTCTTAATATTTTGCGCTGGCTTTTCTGTCGGCATATTAGCAACATTAACTTTTTTATATTTCATAACAGACCAAAGTCTTCATATAGAAAAATTATACTATTCCCTGCCGGGTGCAATAGTGGGGCTTGCATCATTGATATGGAACATTTCTAATCAAGCAAAAATATCTGCTCTTTCTCGATCCAATGAACAAAAAGCCTACGCATTAGAATCATTTGATAATTATGTAGCAGCCCCCGTCAGGCAAGCAATCGAAGTTATAGACGAGCTAATGTCTGAAATTGAAAAGGCTATACATGACAACGCTTCAGGCGATGATGATTTAAGAGCTAAAATAAACAGGATAATTGACACTAAAGTCATGCTCAGCGTCACCAAAGCCTATAGGCTGTGTGCAGAAGCAGATCAATATATGAAGCAAGGGGGATTCGCATCTCAATTTGAAAGAGATATGTACTTTATTAGTGAGGATGAAAAACTAGATGAATTGATAATCATTAAACTTAATGAAGCACAACAAGATAATCAGCCCAAAGTTGTTTTAAATTTTAAAATGAGAGAGATTGAAAAAACCGTTACAAATAAAAAGGCTTATATAAGAACCAAACTAACAAAATCCTCTAAAGATATAGCACAATCTTACTGCTAACTCACACAGGCAAAGTTGTATATTTCCTAGAGTAGATTATTTGAAACTGTCCAAGTAATTTCAAAAATTTTCTAAAAATACGCGGGGGTGTGATGGAAAAAATCTACCCCTCTATCATACAAAAAATCATGGTACCCTTCCAGTGATTTCTGTCACAATCCTGTCACAGTAAACAGAAAAAAGCGGATTGATTTTAAGATAAGAAACATATAGGCTTTGAATTAAGTGGTTGGTTTAATTGGATTAAATAAATCACTGGGATAAGCGTACGCCCCTGCTAAGGGAGTATGGGGTTTATAGCCTCATCGAGGGTTCGAATCCCTCCGTGCCCGCCACTCTGCGCTCTTCGAGAAGATTAAATGACAAAACACCTTTTTACTTTCCCTGCCGCCTATACCAAAACTGCGCCAAAAGCATCTATTCCGGTTGTTTTCATCACAGCCAGGGACATCAAAAAACAAAAGAAAGCACATACCGCGCAGCTCGAACAAAGCGGCTTTAGCGGTAAAGCCAAAGAGGTTTGTTTTATCTATGACAGCAAAGGAAAAATCGAAGCGGTCTATGCCGGACGCAGTGATGTTTTTTCTCCTTATGACAGCGCCGCAGCAGCGGAATATATCCGCAAGAACCTATCCGATACGCTTCTAAAGAAAACGATCTTTAAATATCAAAGTTTAAATAAAAAAGATCTGGTTGCAGCCTATACCGGCTGGAGCTGGGCCTCCTATCGTTTTGAGCGCTATAAAAAAACAAAAACGGTTATCCCGAAACTCTATCTTCCCAAAAGCGCACCGGCGCAGGATATCATTGCGC
>JANQIB010000055.1 GCA_028282385.1 Alphaproteobacteria bacterium | reverse complement strand
TATGGCCCTGGCGCATGCCCTGGCGGTTGAAAAAGGCGTAGAGGTTGTCGCTATAACCGTTGATCATGGCCTGCGGGAGGGTGCGGCAGAGGAGGCCGCGCAGGTTGGAGGATGGGTCAAAGACTGGCCCAATCTAACTCATATTATCCTGAAATGGGACGATGCGCCGCAAAGCCGGATCATGGAAGAAGCCCGCAAGGCGCGTTACAAATTAATGGCAGATTATTGTGACAAGAACGGGATCGGGAATCTCTATCTGGCCCATCACATGGATGATCAGGCAGAGACGTTTTTACTGCGTCTTGCGGCCGGGAGCGGGCTGGACGGGCTGGCCGGGATGCGGCCGGCGCACAGATATAATAAGCGGCTGACGCTTGTCCGCCCGCTTTTAAATACGCCCAAAGAGAACCTGATTGAGTATTGCGCTGAAAAAAATATTCCCTATGTCGATGATCCCAGTAACGAAAAGCCGGACTATGCCAGGCCGCGCCTGCGCGCCGCGCGCGATGTTCTGGAAGAAGAGGGCTTAAGTTCCAAACGCCTGTCCGTGACGGCCTGGCGGCTTGGCCGCGCGCGCACAGCGCTTGAGCAAGTGGCCGATTCTGTCTATGCGCAGATATGCGTCGAAGAATCAGAGAGTGTTTATATTGACTGGGAGCTTTTGAAAAAAGAACCTGAGGAAATCATTCTGCGAATTTTACTGAAGGCGGTGAGTATTCTCAGACCTGAAAGTGATTACGCTCCGCGAATGGAAAAAGTTGAAGACTTGCTGCAGCGGCTCCTCTATGACGCAGGATTTAAAGGCGCCACACTGGGCGGGTGTAAGTTTGCATGGCAAAGCCCGCGTAAGGCATTATATATTAGTAAAGAATGACCTGTTTAGAGCTTTCATCATTTCACCCAGGCCGCGTTGCTTCGTCGCTCGCGTACCATTCGTACGCATCGCTCCTCGCGCCTAGCCTGAATAAAATGCTGTTTGCTCTAATCTTTATAACCTTTTGCCTGATGTCTTTTCCCGTTGTTGCGCAGGAAGAGGGCGGCGATGTGCGCAATTTCATCTGGGGGGTCGGCAAGGAAGACGTCAAAAAGTTTGAACGCGTTATCCTATTTGAAGAGGTCGAGAACGCGCTTTTTTTCGTTGATGAATGGGCGGAAGAGAAAGTTCTGATCGGGTATGAATTTTGGGATGACAAACTGATCCGCACTTCGATTGATGTTCAAAAATCTAATTACCCTGACCCGGGCGATGCCGTTGCGTTTTATGTGGCGCGTGAATATGAGCTGAATGAAAAACTCGGTGTTGAAGGAAAACAGGAAACAATCTGGAAAAACGATTATTACGCAAAAATGCCAAATCATTTTGCACTGGCCGTTCTGAATGGTCATGTTGATTTGATCACGAGATGGGATTTGCCGCGCACACGTGTGATAATGGCAATGACGGCAGAAGATTTTGCCTATACGCACCGCGTGACTTATGAAAGTAAGGAGCTGAGCCTGCAGCGCACACAGGTCCAGAATGAGGCAGGTGGCCCGCTGCTTGCGCCGCCTGAAGAGGAGGGAGCAGGGAGTTATGAGTAGGGAGGAATATTTTTTCTTTTAATTCCCTACTCCCTACTTACTACTCCCTACTATCATTGGACTTTTGGGCCCGGAGCGCCTACATTATCAGGGCTAACTTTAAGGATATACAAAATGAATAATGGATTTGGACGTAACCTGATGTTCTGGCTGGCAATCGGTTTATTGCTGGCGTTCCTGTTTAACGTTTTTCAGGGTGCGCAGATGAATCAAAAAATGGCCGGGGCAAAAGATCTGGCCTATAGCGAATTTATGGATGAGGCCAGGGCCGGACGGATTTCTGATGTCACGATTAAGGGGCAGACGATTACGGGTCACCTTTCAAGTGGCGGTGAGGCATTTACCTCAATGGCGCCGATGGGGGAGAACGTTGTTGAACGTCTTGAGGGGACCGGCACGCGTATTTCAGCAGAAGAAGTCGATCCGGATGCGATTAGCCCTCTGTCGGTTCTTTTGTCATGGTTCCCGATGCTTCTTCTGATCGGGGTGTGGATTTTCTTTATGCGTCAGATGAACGGGAAAGGTGGCGGCGGAGCGATGGGTTTTGGGAAATCGCGCGCGCGTCTTCTCACGGAAAAACATGGCCGTGTGACCTTTGAAGATGTGGCCGGAATTGAAGAAGCCAAAACAGAGCTCGAAGAAGTTGTCGAGTTTTTGAAAGATCCGCAAAAATTCCAAAGGCTCGGCGGAAAAATTCCAAAAGGGGCTTTGCTGGTTGGCCCTCCGGGAACAGGTAAAACACTAACGGCCCGTGCGGTTGCCGGGGAAGCGGAAGTTCCGTTCTTTACAATTTCGGGGTCCGATTTTGTTGAAATGTTTGTTGGCGTCGGGGCGTCCCGTGTGCGTGATATGTTTGAACAGGCGAAGAAGAATGCGCCGTGTATTATCTTTATTGACGAGATTGATGCGGTCGGGCGCCATCGCGGCGCCGGTCTTGGCGGCGGTAATGATGAGCGCGAACAAACGCTCAACCAGCTCCTTGTTGAAATGGACGGATTTGAAGCCAATGAAGGTGTGATCCTGATTGCAGCCACAAACCGGCCCGATGTTTTGGATCCGGCCCTGCTCAGACCGGGGCGTTTTGACCGCCAGATTGTTGTCCCACTGCCGGATGTGAAAGGCCGGGAAAAAATCCTGGACGTGCATATGAAAAAAGTACCTCTGGCACAAAATGTTGAAGCCAGTTTAATTGCCCGTGGTACGCCCGGTTTTTCCGGTGCGGATCTGGCAAATCTTGTCAATGAAGCAGCGCTTCTGGCCGCGCGGCGCGGTAAACGCGTGGTGGGTCAGACAGAGTTCGAAGATGCCAAGGACAAGGTCATGATGGGCGCAGAGCGTAAATCCATGGTGATGACCGAAGAAGAAAAAAAGCTGACGGCTTATCATGAAGCCGGTCATGCAGTGATTGCTCTGCATGAACCTGAATCCGACCCGATTCATAAGGCAACGATTATTCCGCGCGGGCGGGCGCTGGGGATGGTGATGCGCCTTCCCGAAGGCGACCGGATATCGGTCTCCAAGGCCAAGCTGAAAGCAGACCTGGCTGTGGCCATGGGCGGGCGGATTGCCGAGGAAATGATTTTTGGCGAAGAGAAAATTACCACCGGCGCGTCCAGTGATATCAAGCAGGCGACTGATATGGCACGGCGTATGGTCACGGAATGGGGGATGTCAGACAAGCTTGGGTTTCTGCGTTACAGCGGCGATCAGGAAGAGGTTTTTCTTGGTCATTCCGTTGCACAGAGTAAGAACATGTCGGATCAGACAGCGGCGCTGGTCGATAGTGAAATCAAAGCCATCGTTGAGGCTGCTTATGCCCGCGCAGAGCAAATCTTAAAAGACAATGAAAAGGATCTGCATACGGTGGCCAAAGCACTGCTTGAGTATGAAATGCTCACGGGTGATGAGATTAAAGGGCTCTTAAAAGGTGAGCCGATTATCCGCGATGATCCGAAAGATAATACACCGTCCGGTCCACGGTCTTCCGTGCCGTCTTCGACCGGAAAGCAGACGCCGCCTGATGGGGCGGAGCCGCAAGGGGCTTAACCTGTGATGAAGCTGCGTCAACAGTTTCTCCTGGTCGGCCTGTGTCTTTTGATCAGTATAAACGCACATGCTGAAGCACCTTCTGCTGAAACTGAAGTGTCTGAATCTTGTCCTGCACTGACGAAGGCTGAGGAGCAAGTTTGTGACAATAGATTTGACTGTACTGACGGCACGGCTTTTAATTTTACGAAAGAGTATGTCTGGAAGGATGGAAACTATTCGGTCCTGATGGATTTTGAAGGACAAAAAGTTGTCTGCCGTGGGGAAATTAGTCTTGCCGCGTGCAGTCTTCGAAAAATGCTGAATTGTGAAGGACCATATGGGGTGCATGTTTATATTGAAGGATGCCCGGAAGGGTCCTATACAAAAGATGATCATGATCATGATCATGGGCACGACCATGATCATCCCCACGACTATGAGCAGAATGAGGTTTTCATTACTTATAAACCGGCTCAAGCCAGACCTTATATTGAACGGATTAAAGTTGTTGGTGCGGCCGATCAAATCAATTTGAAAATTTCCCGTTCTGTAAAAATTTTAGGAGGAGTTTCTTTTCCTAAAACAATTCACCGGCAAAGTTTTTCTGATCCTGATTATAAAATGTATCAACCAAATGGTTCCGGCTGTCCGCCTGTTTGCCGTATTGCGGCGGAGCTTACGGTTGATTTAAAAGCAGATTAAGCAATTTATCTTTCCTAATTTGCGATGAAACAATACGTTAAATAGAGTGAGTTGTTTTGTCAAACCGTTGGAATTTATAGTGAATTCACCTTATTCTTCTTCAAAAGCGTAAAGGTTTAAAATGACACGCAAATATTTTGGAACAGACGGGATTAGGGGCTGCGCGAATGAGCCGCCAATGACAGCAGACATGGCGCTGAAAGTTGCTATGGCAACAGCCTATGTGCTGCGTGCGCGCGCCGGTGATGGCAGCCAGGACCGGGTGGTGATTGGAAAAGATACGCGCCTGTCCGGTTATATGTTAGAGCAGGCGATGGCCTCCGGGTTTGTTGCGATGGGGATGAATGTCATCCTGACCGGGCCGATCCCCACGCCGGGCGTGGCGATGCTGACACGTTCCTTGCGGGCAGATGTCGGGGTGATGATTTCCGCCTCGCATAACAAATATCAGGATAACGGGATTAAGCTTTTCGGACCGGATGGATTTAAACTGTCTGATGCGCTGGAAACGGAAATCGAAGCGGCGATCGATATGGATCAGAATGCGTTGTTGCCGCCGGCCGATAAAATCGGTAAGGCCAGCCGGCTCGATGATGCGGCCGGGCGCTATGTTGAGTTTTTAAAACGCTCTTTACCGCGCGGGGAAACACTGGACGGTCTCAAAGTTGTTGTCGATTGCGCACATGGCGCGGCTTATAAAGTCGCCCCGCAGCTTTTATGGGAGCTGGAAGCGGAAGTGATCACAATCGGGAATACACCGAATGGGCGTAATATCAACGAGGCGTGCGGGGCAACCCATACGGAAGCTTTGCAGGAGCGTGTTGTTGCCGAAAAAGCCGATATCGGAATCGCGCTGGATGGAGATGCTGACCGTTTGATCGTTGTTGATGAAACCGGCGCGCGCGTGGATGGCGACCAGATCATGGCGCTGCTTGCCAAAACCAAGAAAGAGATGGGTTTTTTGCAGGGCGATGCGATTGTCGCCACCGTGATGAGTAATCTCGGTCTTGAAAAATATCTTGAAACAATCGGGCTTAACCTTGTGCGCACACCTGTTGGTGACCGCTATGTTGTCGAGACGATGCGCGAAGAGGGTTACAATATCGGTGGAGAGCAATCCGGGCATATGATCCTGTCAGATTTTTCAACAACAGGGGATGGTCTCTTGACGGCGCTTCAGGTGCTTTCGGTTATTGCCAAGTCTGGTAAAAAGGCAAGCGAGATTTGTCATCTCTTCGATCCATATCCGCAAATTCTGCAGAATGTCAAAATCACCAATGGCCATATGCCTTTGGATGACGAGGGGGTTAAAGCAGCCATTGCAGACGCGGAGAAGAAGCTTGCCAATGACGGACGTCTTTTAATCCGCCCATCCGGAACGGAGCCTTTGATCCGCGTCATGGCAGAAGGACAGGATCTTAAAAAAGTCGAGGATATTGTCGGTTCTTTATGCAGCGTGATTGAAAAGGCGGCAGATTAGGCAGTAGACTATCCTTTATGAGAATCAAAAAAACCAAAACAGCCTCGATGGAAGATTTGCTCCGCGCCGCCGCGCGTGAGGGGGATTGTTACACAATCCGCCGCCTGGTTCTGGCCGGTGCGGATATTGAGGCAAAAGACGAACAGGGTTTTACGGCGATAAATTACGCGGCGCAGTATAAACAAACCAGCGCGATGAAAACGCTTTTGGCAGCGAAAGATATGAAAGCCTATGCGGATAAAGGTGCGACGCCGGACAATAATTCTTTCTGGTCAGGCAAAGAGAAAACAACCAAAAAAGTTTCCTGATTTCTGATTAGTCGTTAATCGACCCCGTTGGTCCGGGTGCCGCGCGTTTTGTACCCTCTTCAGTCTTCACCGTTTCCGGATCAGCCTTTTCCTTTTTAGGGCCACCTGCCGGTTCAACAAGTGTAATGGGTTCGCGTTTTTCAGGCGGCGTCATGGTTGCCGCTTTTGGATTGTCCTGAGTGGTTGTCAGGCCTTTGAACTTCGCTTGTTTCTTTTCCAAAGAGGCGGGTTTGCGCGGCGGCTTGGGCGCGCGCGGCACGGCTGTTTCATTTAGCGTTGAGATAATGCGGTAATTACGTTCAATTTCCAGCCTGCGGGGAGAAATTTCACGCGCTTTTTCAAGCACATTCAGGGCTTCGGAGGTCTGGCCCTGGGCCGCAAGGTTTAAGGCAAGGTTATTCAGGATCGGCGCCGGATCGCCTTTCCACATATCCAGACCTTTGCGGAAAGCGTCTTCAGCTTCGTTATGCAGACCCTGTGCATCCAATGCAGTGCCGAGTGCCAGATAGGCGCGGCCGTCTTTTTCATTCAAAAGAACCGCATTGCGCGCATGTTTTTCCGCTTCTTTATACTGGCCCAGGCCGAGATGGATCATAGCCATTTCTGTTAAGGCCGGCTGGTATGGATCATTCTTTCCGCTATGTGGTGTTAAGATAAGACGGGCACGGTTCATCTGTTCATCTTCACGCAGCGCGCGCGCATAGCGCACGGCAACTTCAGGATTAGTGTCATTGCGGCGGTAAATATTTTCAAGCAGGGCAAGACTGTCTTGTTTGTTGCCTTCTTTTTCGGCTTTGCTCAGGGCTTTCTCAATCGCATGATCAATTTTTACACTTGTGTCTGCAGACGTTTCCGGTCTTTGAGCGGACATATCGCCGGTTGAACTACAAGCGGACAGGAACAGGGCGCCCAGACACAGGCACAAAAAGAAAGACCGGGAGACGGCAGGGGAAAAAGCCATGGTATATACTCGCTTATCAGAAAGTTAAATCTTCGAAGAATACTATAGACGCAAGCCTATTCTTCTTCAACAGGGGCGCTCTCACCATCTACAGCTGAGTCTGCTTCGGATTCACCTTCAAGATCCAGTGTCGGACCGGCTGTTTCTGCAGGGACTTCGGAAATGCCGGCTTCGGAGCCTGCGCTGCGGACCTGGACTTCGTGGCAGGTATCCGGGCAGAAAAAGACGCTGGTCTGCTCACAGTTCTCATCGCCATTCACACAGGAGCGGCGAATACGGATATAATCACGTTTCTGGCTGGCAACAATCGCATGGCGCTGCATAATGACATTTCCAGCCTGATCCAGAACTGTAAAATGCGTGGATCCGGGCGTCCGCGGAATGAGAACCATCAGGCGCGGCGTATCTAAAAGCACATTTAAATGCGCCGGATTTCCAACAATAACAGTGACAGCATCCTGATCCAGCCGCACCAGTTCAGACTTATCCGGGGTTAGCCGGATTACCGGATGTGTTGTCACAAGATTATCGGCTGTTGTGGTGCGCGGCATCAGGTCCTGCGCCTGCGCGGCAGGGCAGAGAAATAGCAGAAAAAGCGCAGTAATTTGAAGTAATCTCATTTTTTTCATAATGATATCCGGACAGGCGAACAACCTAACAGAATGAGTATATCCTAAAAAAGGTTAACGATTCATCTTTTTTATCTAAAGATTTAGGAAGTATGCGCCCGTTTTTATTCAATTCATTTGAAAAAGGCGATAAAGGGGAATACATTTAGTTCAAGCCCCTTTAAAACGTTATAGGTGTAATTTTTACTCTAGCGGTCTTTGTTCTGCTCATGCCACTCCAGCGCCACGGCTTTGAATGTATTTTCGGCATTGCGTGATATCTGACGTTTTTATCTTTTCTTGCGGTTGATGGATCAATGTCCTTGGAAAGGAGTTTTTTTGCATCCCCACGGGCTTCATGTGCCCCTGCAAGTGCAACAAGGGGATATGCCCCAAGGGATATACGTTTTTCCTTATTCAAGCAATAGTATTTGAGGCGCCATAATTTCTTGCCTGTTGGCAGGATTTCCAGATACAGGCCGCCTCCGTCAAAGAGCTTATAGGGTTTATCTTTCGGTTTTGCTGTTTTGCATGTTTTGTCTGCGAGCTTCATCTTGCCCCCACGGGTTGCTGGGTACCCCACAAAATGCCCCTAAATATTTCCGCTTGCCCCTGTTTTATAAAGGTTATCGGCGAGCATCAGCGAAAGCTGTAACTGTTGATATTCAACAGGTTTACGGTTTTTGGTGATTGTCAATGAAAGCTGGTGCGGTACTGGAATAGGATCAAGTAGATAAGCGGTTGTTATAGTTTGGATCGTGCCAATTCAATCTTTCTTGTTACCCCCAAATGTACCCCTGAATGTTAAAATGAAAGACGCTTTTTATTCATAGTGTTATAATCTCACCATATTTTATATAGGCAACAAGAGCATATAGAATTGGTTTTTGCTCTGAAGTGGTATGTTCCGATGAGTAATCTGGATTTCAAAGAAAAGATATCGGCGCAGGTCGACAAAAACAATGAATCAGAAGTCAGTAAGGCCCATCACTATACTGCGGCTCTGGATGATCAACTCAAAAGTTGTGACAAAACTGACGAAGACATTGATATGCTGACCCCGCCGTTTCTTTCTCGGAGGTCTTTACGATAATGCAACCTCTCATAACTTGGAAACCACCGTCCCAACAGGCACCATCTCTGCCTGACATGGAAACATTCATACAGAATCTAAGAACATTCTCAAAGAAATCGATTATTGATATTGGTACGGCCCAGCTTTGGAACGCACACAAAAATCCTGAAAACCGTCAGAATCACTTCGAATATTATCACCTTCTTAACGCCTATGCCCCCCGGATTGTCATGTTAGGTATGGCAACAGCAAGCGTTAGTCGGAATAAGAATGTCAGCCACGATCAATTCTTCGGCTTATGCCAGGATTATCTTGGTATTGGAGACACTATCGGCGATAAAGATTTTCTTGATCAGGAGACCACGCAGATCGTCTCTCTTCTTAAAGGTATAATACCTGATCAGTATTTGCAGTTTGATCATGTTCGTCAAAGTTGCACGGAACTTTTCGTTGCTCGCCTCGTCAGAAGCCAGCATGAATCCTATAAGGCTAACTTCCAAGAGTTTTTGAGGGCATACAGGATTTTTCAACATCTCGATCAAGAGGTGGATGCTACGGGTATATGCAAAACCATTTTCAATATTGAACCGATTCACTTTTTGCGCAGCGGTTTCATGCTCTTTGCTTTGGGTAATAACTCTGGAAAAAACGGGAAAATCGCTTTTGGAAGCCTGACCTGTGAACAGGCGGTTATCGATAATTTACAAATAGATCCTGACACTTGCCAATTGGTTGCTTCAAAAATTTCATACAATGAAAGCGATCTCAGGGGATGGTATGAACAGGGTGTGCTTGGTGTTCACCAGAAATATCAAAAATATTTTCCAGACCCTCTACATCGGCATCCTCTGATACATCGTGATGATGGAGAACAGGATGTAAATTTCTTAATTCCGGCTCCTGCGTTGTTTGTCCGCGGGTTTGTTAACTCACTTTTTTCACAAATGTTTGCATTTCAGGAGGGGCTGGACGTGACTTTCGGAGATGCTATCGAAAAAACGATCATGGGATCGCTTGTGCAAATATTTGGCCAAGATAATGTCACTAAAATTGAAGGAGACGCTGAAAGAGCCGATTTTTATGTGCACCTTCCCCAATGTGACCTTATTATCGAGGCCAAGACCACGCTGGGCGGATATCAGGCTCAGTCCATCATGTCACCAGAAGATATCAGTAAGCTCTGGGCTCGCTTATACAAGGCCAGTTCTCAATGTGCAGCTTCAATTTTGGAGTACAAACAAGATTCACGCCCGATTATTGGCATTGTCTTGGTAGCTGACCACGGCACCGCTGAATCCATGCCGTTTCAAACTTTCGCGGAACGTTCCGGTTTATACGCCGATCTTGGTATTGAGGGTGTTGAGTACCTGTCATGGAACGCAGTAGAAAACACACTCTCTCATACATCAATCGAAAAATTTGAAGCTGCGCTTTTAAAAAAATGGGAAGACGGGAAGAGAATGACGGTCGGAGACGTGATTACATTTGAAATGGAAAGAGATGCGCCAGCTCATCATTATGAACATCTGCAAGACGTAGAGATTCAAATATTCGGCAAGACGGTTTTGAAGGAATAATGGTGCTTATTTAGCCTGTTTTGTATCAAAGTCATAGTGACCCGTCCCGATCTTTTCTTGTGCCTTTGTGAAACACCATTCCGGCGCCGTGACAGGATTGGCTCTTAAATCTTCCATCTGTCTCATCAGGGTTTTAAATTCGGCTTTTAGAGCATCAGAATTGGGGTCAAGAGCAATAATTTCAGCCGCCTGACGAAAGCGATCTTGGAGATTTTTGTATTGACCAGCTTGTGCTGAAATTTCTTCAATGTGCGCACTGAGATTCAGTTTCTCATAAATTGACGGTAAAGCGCCTGTAAGAATGGCTACAACACTCGCCAAAATAGGCCACGCTTGAAGAGCTGAAACTGCCGCAAATGCTCCAACAGAAATTTGAAGGCCATTAAGAAACCTATTATGCCATCGAGCTCGCCGGAGCCAAATAAACAGACTGGTGGAAGTGTAAAGGCATGCCTCTTCCTGTCGCCGGCATTCTGTAATAAGCGCTTTGATCTGATCTGTCATATCAGGCTGACTTCGGAATATTTGTACTGAAAATCTTTTGCCATTCTTCGCCTGCCCATTCATTATGATTGAGCTGTTCGTAGATACAAGCGCGACAAGAATTTTTCCATGCGGTCTCGGCTCGGCTGGCCCACCTATCGCCGTAGAAAAACAGTTCGTTTGATACAGGTAATATCCCAAAACTATTCTGGCGAGAGAACATAAATTGGAAGAAGTCACGTATCATCCAGTCATACCACAACACCCCTTTCCCTGCGTGGTTCCATTGTGCAAGAAATGCTATGCCGAGTTGCTCAAGATAAAATGATTTGATAGGTACATTACAATTTTTTTTCCAGATTTTTGCCATGCGCACCAAGGCAATCAGGTCGCCGTTCCAAGCAGTATTGTACCGTGTTAATTGCGAACGTTCAGCAGCTGGGGCTGCTTGTTTATATCGGCCCCCAGCATTCGTATCACACAGTTTTACCAAAAAAGATGGATCGTTGATATATGTGGGGGAAGAAAAATCAATAAATCCAGGCGCAATTTCAACTTTGTAAGTGCTAAAATCCATTATGATGGTTGGCCCATCACATTTAATGTCTGTATTCGGATAAGACAGGGTCAAAACATTTTTTACCTCCTGTAATAAATCGCTTTGTTTATTGCCTTGTCGGCTTTCAAAACGCCAATAGACAGTCCAAGGAAGAAGAAAGATTAAGTCTAGATCACTTACGGTTCGCACTCTTGTCCCTTTATCCCATGATCCTGCCGAAACAGCGTTTATTGAAGGCCACGTCAATGGGCCTCCCCAATAGTGGCGGCTCAAGCAACCAATGATACCGCGCGCTTTTGTAAAAATATCCTCATGCTGATTATTAGTGGGTTCTATATTTGACAAAAAGCACTGGAACCGATTTGGTACATATACCCATCCAGAGGGCTCTCGGGCGGACTCAACCCCACCAGACAGCCCAGTCAATATAGTGTTGGCTGTCGGTGCAAATGTTCGCGAAGGTAAGTCAGTAATACCGGCCATAAAATTTTAAACTCCAAGTTCATTGTACCACATTTGTTCTTTCTGGTAACAGCCCAATAAAGCCAATAATGTTTCAGTGTTGTGGGTAATTATAGAGTGTGTCCGATTTTTTCTTGAACTGTCTGGTTTTGTTGGAGGGTAAACGGGTCGTACCTTGGTCCTGCCATTGCATTTTCCCTACATGACGGATACAAACGATGAAGGTTTGTTCTGTTTGGACAGGCTGGGGCTTTATAACCCCGCTATCACCGGATGACGTTCCGTTAACACGTCGCTTCTCGGTCTATGACCGGGGGGCGGCGGCGTATGTCCAAGACCCCGGTCTAAAGGCCGTCGCGGTCGTGTGATAGCGGCTTATAAACTCCCGGTCACCAGAGCAGGACAGCTCTGGTGGCTTTTTATTTGCATGAAAGGAGAGTCTTATGAACTACAGAATATTACTATTTTTAGCATTTTTTATCTTGGCGGGGTGCGTAACGGATGATCCGCGTTTACCAGGACACTTGAACGAGTCCATTTCAGTTTACGATCAAGCTTCGGAGGTCAATATAACACCCGCATGGACATTGGATTCAAATGGTCTAAAACTTGGTTTATCCTGGCGAGCTCCCATGAAGGATGATGTATTGCTGATAGCAGATGCTTTTGGTGCCCATAATTTTGAACCAAATGCCCCGCTAAAATTTAAAATAGATGGCAAGGAAGAAATCTTAAAACCATTAAATGAAGCAGATTACGGTGAAATTTATATGGTGGATTTTGGTTCTGCTGGGGTATTAAATCAGTCTAAAAAATACTTTTATACGAACAGGGTGTTCATCAAAAGAATTTTGGAGGCAAAAAATGTAGTTGTTAGGGCAGAACTTCATAGAGGGTTCTTAGAAGGCCGGTTTTCATTATTAGAGAAAGATACTAAGAACTTGTGGGGGACTCCCGAAAAAATATACGCTTATAACGCTTTCAGTGATTTCTATAAAAGGGTTTGGGGAGAAGAACAGCCATAACTACATAGGATTTTGTCGCCTTTTGTATGGCTTAGGGCCTCGTTTCCTTGCTGAAGAGAACCACACCCCAGCCTGTCCGTTCTGGAGTTCAAATGAGATGCCTCTCTCCTGTAGTGCCTCTGTGATTTTATCAACGGCCCAAGCTGAAGATGGTAAGGTCTTAAGAGACTCTGCGTGCAAGACGCTGTTGCGGTTGATGCCGGCCGCATCTGCCATTTCCCGAACAGTCATTCCAAGAATGGTTCGTCCGGCCTTAAGTTGTCTTCCGTCTACCACACTAATTTTGTCCATTTTCTCTCTCATTTTTGAACATCTGGCTTTTCACTCTGAAAAGTCCTAGTTTTCTCTGGTTAAAATTTGTCTGAAACTGTTTGTCTCCACGCGATTTCAGCCATTTCTTGTTGGCCTACTTTTAGGAGTTTTCTTCTCTAATTTTTTGCCTCTCTACCGCTTCAGAGTACTTGGCCTCTGGCCTAGAAATTAGATTGGTTAAATTGATGTTTCCTTTCGGCCTCATGGGACAGAATATAAAAATCCATCCCGCCGTTTGTCCCAATGCCGTCCCGTTGCAAAACTTTGTTTTCTAAAGCTTTTAAGTTCATCGTTTCAGTTTCTATCCCAGAATATTTCTGTTTGATTGTTGAGATCCCATCGTCCCACGCTGTAGGTATGGGATGCTGGGATAACGCATGTAAATTTATATTTCATGGTTTTTTACCATCCTTTGAGCACGTGATTTGCTGATGCCGGTTTCTTCAGCAATTTCTTTGTAAGTTAAACCGTCGGATTTTAATTCCAGAACTTTTTTCAGCTCAACGTCTTCAATGCTTTGATACGCCCATCCTCCGGCATGGAGCTGGGCTTCAAATGACTTTGTATCATCGCCTGTCAGGTGGCGAGCCTTTGTAAAATGCACTTCAAATCGTGCACCTTCTTCGCCTCTGTAGTCGTTCGGGTGTCTAAGCTCTATCACCAGATCAAGAACATCCTCACGGCGGCTTGTGCCACGTTGCTGTCCGCTTTTTCCGGCATGATGCACAAACAGGACGGACTTACCCCGACTACGCATGTTTAGCGCCCAGCCTTGTATAGAAAGCCAGCCCTCGGCTTCATTCTCTTTGCCTGTGCGTGCCAAAGTTGAAATGTTATCAATGATGATGAAATCCGCATCTTTGATAAAGGGCTCAATTTCGTCCTGTCCTTCTGGGGTCGATATGTCGGGCATGCCCATGTCCTGCATGTCGGGCGTAAGCAGAATGAAATAATCTGCCTCGGCCTGTGTTTCGCTTTCCTTGACAATCTGAGCCAACCGTTCCTGCATTGTGCAGGCGGGCATCTCCCCGTCCAGATAAACCACGCGGCGTGGTTTTGGTGTTTCCCATTTGAGAAATTCTCCCCCGGAAGCGATAGCGTAACCTATACCCAGCGCAATATACGTTTTTCCTACGCCTCGCTTGGCAAAGAGCATAGATAAGCTTTGTGTTTTGATAATGGGGGCCAGGATGTTTTCCTGTGGTGGTATATTCAGCACCAAAAAATCGACTATATTATAGGCTTGTAGCTCAGTTGATTTATAGACTTTCCCCTGTTCAAGGGCTTGTAATATCTCTGTGTCACCCATTGTTGAAATCCTTGTTTAATAAATCGTTGAAATCTTGCCCATGCGCAGGGGGCATGATGATGCGCACGCTATAACCGCGATGCGTCCATAACCCCGCGGATTCATACGCTGCTTTTAGTCCAGCTTCATCATGATCTGCGGCCATGATGATTTTCTGCACGGTGTCAGGCAGTACAAGGCTGCGATAGTTGGAAGTACTCAAGATGGCCCATGCAGGAATACCAGTCACTTGCTGTACGGAAAGAGCCGTTTCAATTCCTTCCGCTACGGCCAGAACGTCGTGTACAGGTGCAAGACGAACAGCGCCGCCGTTAATGCTGCCCAGCATCATGCGGTTGGGCTTAATATTCGCTTTTTTGTTTCCTTCAAGGTAAGTGCGGTGGATTGCATGTGGGGCTTTCTCAGGCCAGCGTGTAATAGCGGCGATCATGGTCGGACATTTCCTGCCTGTCGGCATATGAAGAGCCGCTGGGTGGCTTCTGAGGGAGGCAGGTAGGTGAGATAGGCTCCGGCCTTCCAAATAATCTTGTACGGGCGTATTTTCAGCGTTAATGGACTCCTTCCAGATTGCTTTCGCCAGATCTGTGTTTCTGCTTTTTTCTACCGGGACGGAAAACTTCTCTTTTGGCCTGCTGTTAAACTGAGGTTTTTTCCAACACAGCATTTCGAAAATTTTTTGTTTTGCATCTCCCTGACCGATATTCTCACGGGCAGCATAAAGGCTTATTAAATCGCCGCCGGACTCTCCTGTCGCATGATCTTTCCATGCGCCGGTGCGAAGGCATATCCAGAGAGATGCTCCGGGATCTCCTTTCGGATTGCCGATACGAAGGCTCTGCCCGTATTGTTTTGCATTGGGATACCAGAGAATAGGAAGGCCAGCATCAAGCGCGGCAGTATTTGTTTCCGCGAAGGAAATCTCTTGTTCTCTGCGTGCCTGGTTGGTAGATTGATGATTGTAAATATCTTCATAAGCCCCGTTCGCAGCGGGGCTTTTTTCTGTTTTGTGCATCATGGCTATGCCTCTGCATTTTCAGATTTATATGCAGGAAGGCTATTGGCAAATCGGCGAGATTCTTCGCTTGTAATCATGCTGAGTTTACCCAGCTTAACTATTTTTATTTTGCCCGCATTGGCCAGTTTATATCCGGTGGTAACTCCAAAACCGTTATTTTTGCACCATTTTTGAAAAGGTATAAGGTCAGATTCCATGATTGTCTCCTGTTAGTGTTGAAATTGTGTGCTTGACTGAAGTTACGCATGTTCAGCTATGCACTTACAATTTCAGGATACACGCGGAGATTTTTTAATTATCTGGTAAATAAGTTTTAGTTTTAAATTCATTTGCCTCATAGAATAATCAATGAGTTAGAGCGTTTTTTATTAGTCAGACCACTCGTAAGGCCATCTGTATTTTTTTATGGTGCCTTTCTCTATATCTTTTTTATTTTTTCTAAGAGAGTCCCTATAATTTTTTGGTGCGCTATCTATTGCATCATCTGTGGTGGATTTAAAATCCTCTAAATATTCCAAAACTTTTTTTATAAATTTATGAGGTGAGCCATATGTCTTAGTGTCGGAACTATATGACCTTGCATATGTTTTTCCCGTATGTTTTTTAAATATCTCAGGCATTGCTTTCCCCAAAAACCATTGATTAGACGTAGATTCCAAAAATATGCCTGGATCATAATTAATAGGTCTGTCCGCTTCTTTTTTTAAAGCCTGTAATGTCTTAATTAAGCCATGTAATGAGTCTACTTCACTTTCCTTTCGTCGTGCAGATAGGTGTAGGTAAGCGTTTAACATTTCACAGGAAAAGCCATCTTTGTATTTTTGGGCCTTTTTGAGAACAGTTAAGAGATTTGATGTGGCATTTGATATTTTTTCTAATTCAGCAATCATTTGCTTTTTTGTAGTGCAATCTTTGCTTTTCTTTCCTGAGTAAACTCTTTTGTGTTGCTGGTATCCTTCGTAATAGAGATTTATATCTTTGGCCAATTGTTCTGGGGAGGTGATAAGCGTAATGCCGATTTTATTGCAAATTTTTTCTACATTTTTTGCAGATACTTTTTCTTCAACAGGATAAGGGCATATATCATCTTTTGGCTGAAACTGTGGTTTTGTCATGCTCTTTTCTTCCTAAAATCTCCCTTAATCACTTTGCCTTCGCTCGCTAAGGCATCAATGTAATCCGCCCATTCCTGCATCATCACTGTGCGCTTATCCAAAAATTGTGTGCGGTCGTAGGCTTCCCCTAGCGGACCGGAAGCTTTGTGGGCGAGTTGGCGTTCAATGATTTCGCTGTCATAGTTTAGTTTTTCGCGGATCGTTGTCCGGGCCAAAGCTCTGAAGCCATGCGCAACCATGTCCTTACCGTATCCGAGGCGCTTTATAGCTTTATTGACCGTTCCATCGCTCATTGGCTCTCTGGGGCGCACCTGAGAAGGGAAGACCCATTCAGTGTTCAGAGCTTCCACTTCCTTTTTTTGCTCTGTCAGAACCTCTATGGCCTGTTTGCTGAGCGGTACAAAATGCTCGCGCTTCATCTTCATAATTTCGGCGGGGACAATCCACATTTTTTCTTCAAAGTTGATGTCTTCCCACCGCGCCATTCTGATTTCTTTCGGGCGAAGGAATGTGAGTAGTGAAAGTTGTACGGCACGGCGGGTGCGCTCAAATAATCTTGCTTCATTGCGTTCAAGAGCTTTGAGGAAGGCGGGGATTTCGTTGAAATCTATGGTGCGGAAGTGTTCTGTCTTTCTGGTCTTTAATGCGCCTCTGAGATTTTCAGCGGCGTTCCATTCGCATTTACCTGTTTGGATGCCGTAGCGGAAGACTTGGCCACATATTTGCCGCGTTCTGCCGGCGATATCGAGGGAGCCGCGTTGTTCTGGCTTCCTTAGGCACTCATTGAGGAGTTCTGAGGGTGTGATTTCAGTGATGGGCTTGTTTCCTATGAAGGGGAAGACGTTAAGCTCCAGCCCCTTTAAAACCTTGTAGGCGTAGTTTTTGCTCCAGCGGTCTTTATTTTGTTCATGCCACTCAAGAGCGATGACTTTGAAAGTATTTTCGGCTTTGCGAATGGCTTTGCGCCTGTTGTCTTCTTTGTTTGCCATGGGATCTATGGGTGGGTTTTGCGCTAGCAGCTTCTTGGCCTGATCTCTGGCATCTCTGGCATCGGCCAGGCTGATGATGGGGTATTGGCCTATGGATAGAGTTTTTTCTTTTCCAAGGTAACGATATTTCATGCGCCAGAGCTTTGAGCCGTTTGGTTTGATCAATAAATGAAGGCCGCCGCCATCAAATTTCTTGTATGGCCTATCCTCTGGTTTTGCGCCTTTGCAGACTAAATCGTTTAATTTCATTTATAATACCCCCACATGATGACTGATACCCCATTACAGTACCCCCAAAAAATGTGCTCGTAAATGAATAGTTGTGAGCATGGCAAACCGCCAATGAAACTTATAAGGAGATTTTATTTCTCCTGTAAGCCTTCATACACAACAATTTCGTGATCGATAGTGGGCATGGGCGAATGCCCATGTTGGCGAATGAAAAGGTTAATATTTTGGGAAAATGGTGGGCGGTACTGGGATTGAACCAGTGACCCCTTGCGTGTCGAGCAAGTGCTCTACCGCTGAGCTAACCGCCCACTCTT
>JANQIB010000025.1 GCA_028282385.1 Alphaproteobacteria bacterium | reverse complement strand
CTATGTTCAAAAGCCGCCGACTATTCCTGAAACGGCGATCTCGATCGATATTATTGACCTGCCGGTTGATGAAATAGCTCAGACCAACAAACCGCCTGTGAAAGCGCCGCCGCCGGAAGAGGAGCTTGAGCCTGAAGAAAAGCCGGCCAAGAAAGAAGAGGCGCCGAAAATGCCGCCCAAGGTTGAGGCGAAAGAGCCGCCAAAGGCTGTGCCGGTTAAACCGCCGCCGCCTGAAAAGAAAGAGATTGTAAAGCCGGCGCCAAAGGTTCCGCCGCCCCCGGCTGAGGCTTTGGAAGAGCCGGACCCTGAGCCGGTCAAAGAAGAAGTGGCGGAAGAGCCGCCGCAGGATCAGTTCGCGTCTCTTTTGAAAAATCTCCAGGAAGCGGAGGCGCAGCCCGATGTCCCTGATATTAACCCGGAGGCGCAAAATGCCGCGCCGTCTCCCCTGGCGCAGTTCTCTCAGCAAATGACGATGAGCGAATTTGATGCGCTGCGCCGCCAGCTTGCCCGCTGCTGGAGCATCCAGGCAGGCGCGCGTTATGCCGAAGACCTTGTTGTTGAAGTAAAGCTCAAGATAGGCCGCGACCGCCGCGTTATTAACGCAACTATTGTTGACCAGTATCGTTATAATGCGGATAGTTTTTTCCGCGCGGCGGCCGATAGTGCAATCCGCGCGGTGCGTTCGCCAATGTGCGATCCGCTTGATGTGCCGGCGGATAAATATGAGGTTTGGAAAGATACAATCGTTAACTTTGATCCGCGAGAGATGCTATAAGATTTAAAAAAGGAAGATTCATGAGATATCTGTTTACGCTTCTTGTCTGTTTTTTAATAATCGCTCCGGCGCAGGCGCAAATGCGCGTGGATGTGACCAAGGGCACGGTGCAGGCGCTGCCGATCGCTGTCAGTACTTTTCATGCGCAAAGCCCTGAATTTAATCAGCTCGCGCGTGATATTCCCGATATCATTACAAATAACCTGCGCAGCTCCGGCCTGTTTGCGCCGATTAACCCGGGCGCTTTCATTCAGGATCCGGCCTCCATTCAAAAGGATGGGCCACGCTTTGCCGAATGGCGCGCAATTAACGCGCAGGCTCTCGTGAGTGGTTCTGTGACCCGCGCGCAGGATGGCCGGACACGGGTGGAATTTCGCCTCTGGGATGTGTTCTCCCAGCAGCAAATGTCCGGCATGGCCTATATGACAACGCCAGAAAACTGGCGCCGGATTGCCCATATTATCTCCGATGATGTCTATAAGCGGGCAACTGGGGAGGACGGCTATTTTGACACACGTATTGTCTATATTGCGGAATACGGCCCGGCGACAAGCCGGATCAAGCGCCTGGCGATTATGGATCAGGACGGGGCGAATAACCGTTATCTGACCGATGAAAAAACGCTTGTGTTGACGCCGCGCTTTTCACCGACAGCGCAGGAAATCACCTATATGTCTTATAAAGGCGGGGCGCCGCGGGTCTATCTCTACAATATTGATACAGGCCGCCAGGAACTGCTTGGCAATTTTCCGAACATGACTTTTGCGCCGCGCTTTTCGCCGGACGGCAACCGCGTGGTAATGAGCATGTCGACCAGCGGGAATACGGATATTTATGAACTGGATCTGCGTAACCGTCAGAGCCGGCGCCTGACCAATCATACAGGGATTGATACTGCGCCTTCTTATGCGCCGGATGGACGTCAAATTGTTTTTGAATCCGACCGTGGCGGACAGCAGCAGCTTTATGTGATGGATAGCAATGGCGGGAATGTCCGCCGGATTTCCTTTGGCAAGGGCCGTTATGCCAACCCGGTCTGGTCACCGCGCGGGGACCTGATCGCGTTTACCAAGATGCAGCAGGGGCAGTTCTTTCTCGGCGTGATGCGTCCGGATGGGAAGGGGGAGCGCCTGATTACCGGTGGTCGTCATGTGGAAGGGCCAAGCTGGTCCCCGAACGGGCGCGTTCTGACCTATTTCAAGGAAGCTGTAACAGCCGGCGGGACAGGACGCCAGTCAAAGCTCTATACCGTCGATATTACAGGATATAATGAGCGGATGCTGCCAACCCCGCGTGATGGGTCCGATCCGGCCTGGTCGCCCATTAACCCATAGTATTTTACCCCTAGTTTCAATGGTATATACCAAATGTTCCACGTGGAACATTTAGTTGATATCAGAAAAAGCGGTGATAACCTGCTTATAGGTCTCCTGTTTGAACGGGACGATAAGGTCCAGCGTGTCCTCTAGCGCAATCCACTGCCAGCACGAAAATTCAGGATGGTCGTCAGCATTCAGGTTGATATCACTGTCTTTGCCGGTAAAACGCATCGCGACCCAGGTCTGGATTTGGCCGGTATAGGGGGTATCCCATTCCTTGTGGAGACGGACAAGAATATCGCCAGGGATATCATAGGGAATACGCTCCGGGTGAATACGAATGAGCTCTGCTTTATCCGTGCCGGTTTCTTCTTTTAGTTCACGCAGGGCAGCGGGCAGAATCTCTTCGCCTTCATCGATCCCGCCTTGTGGCATTTGCCACGCGCCCGGCGTGTCAATCCGCTCACCGACAAAAACCCTGCCATCATGGTTGAACAGGGCAATGCCAACGCATGGTCTATAAAGCGGTTTATTCATTATTGTTGAGCAGGGCAGAGGCTGGCGCCAGCTGGATTGACTTATCTGCAAGGCTGCCCGTCCATTCACTAAGCATGGCAACGCTAAGCGGGGTAAGCGGCATCATAATCAGGGCGCGGCCGGTTTGTGTGGCTTTATTTTCTGTCTGGACAAATCTCCGCTCGATCATGTCGGGCGTATCCGTTTCCTGAACGAGAAAATCAACCTGGCCAAACGGGTACATATTTTCCAGCGCCAGGCGACTGCCGAAAAAGGGCTTGTTCGGCCGGCCTTCAATAAAACCCAGCCCGCGTCCGAAAATCTGCGGCAGGATAGACCCCGCATTCGGATCGGCATTATAATAGGCGTGATCCGGATAAGAGATTAGGCCAGTATAACCCTGAATAGTTGAGAGCAGATCCAAAAGCCGTGCATTATTTTGTTCGATACTGGCATTCATTAAAAGGGTTGCCGGACCGGGGTCAGGATTTGGATAGGTTTCATTCTGAAATGGGATATGAATCCAGAACTCGCGCTCCTTATCACGCAGGGCAGAGGTTTGAACCGTGATGGCATCGGCATAAGGGCTGAATGCCATAGTGATCTCTGCCGGCAATGTTTCATTGGCCTTTTCCGTTAATGTTTTTGCAAGGCCAGCATCCATCAGGATAACGCTAATTCCGGCCTGTCCGGGCGTAAGTGTTGCCGGGCGGCGGTAAAACTTAAATGGTGTCAGGCCCGTTTGAATGTCCGCGCGGGGAACAATGCGTCCTTCCACTGTTTCCGATAAGGCTGTGTTGAGCGGTGTTTGCTGAGCCGATGCTTCTTCGTGATGATCCGCGCTATGGGCCATATCAGGTTTGTGCTGCTTTTGTGTTTCAATGATGGCGGTTTTTGATGGCATATCCTTTTGCAATTGCATTTTGGTATCATCTGCCCGTAAAGCCATCCAGCCAAGCAGGAGGACAAAAACCGCGCCGGCCGCGATTAAACCATGTAAAAAAGCCTGCATGGAAAAAGGCGGCTGAATATTAGGGATGCTAATAGCCATTTACGGATTTAAATTCAGGTTGTTGTTTGTGCCATACATGGACACGCCGCGCAGAAGGTCAAGCGCACGTAGTAGCTGGTAATCTACAGGCTTATCTTCTTCATCTTTATCTTTGCTGTTCTTTTCTTTGTCTTCGTCGCTGCTTTTATCAAGAGCACCACGAAGATCAGCCTCGCTCATACGTTTGACCGCAATTTCTTCAATCTTAGCAGCTTCAACTTCAATATCCGGCTCAATTCCCTTGGCCTGGATAGAACGACCAGACGGCGTATAGTAACGCGCGGTTGTCAGGCGCATCGCACCATGTCCGGGCAGCGGAATAATTGTTTGCACAGAACCTTTTCCGAAGGACTTTGTTCCAAGCAAAATAGCCCGGCGGTGATCCTGAAGCGCGCCGGAGACAATCTCGGAAGCAGAGGCAGACCCACCATTAATGAGAACAACAATCGGCTTACCATCGGTTAAATCGCCTTTGGTTGCATTATCGCGTTTTGTATCTTCTTCATTTCGGCCGCGCGTGGAGACGATTTCCCCTTTGTCCAAAAAGATATCGGAAACAGCAATGGCCTGGTCCAAAAGACCGCCCGGATTATTTCGAAGGTCCAGAACATATCCGATCAGCTTTTCTCCGGTTTCTTTTTTGATTTTCTTGATAGCGTCCTTAACACCGTTTTCGGTGTTCTGGTTAAAGGTGGTGATCCGGATATAGCCGACATCCTCATTTTCAACGCGGTGGCGAACGGATTTAATGCGGATAATGTCCCGTGTGATTTCAATATCGAGAGGCTCATCTGCGCCTTCGCGGGCAATCGTCAGCATAATTTTCGTGCCGACCTTGCCGCGCATCTTATCCACGGCTTCATTCAGGGTCAGGCCCATCACCGGCTCTTCATCAAGGTGCGTGATGTAATCTCCGGCTTCGACACCAGCGCGGAAGGCAGGTGTATCATCAATCGGTGAAACGACTTTTACAAATCCGTTTTCCATTGTGACTTCGATGCCAAGGCCGCCAAATTCCCCTTTGGTCTGAACCTGCATGTCTTCAAAGTCATCATCATCCAGATAGGATGAATGAGGATCGAGAGAGATCAGCATACCGTTAATGGCTGTTTCAATCAGCTCTTCATCTGTTACGGGTTCAACATACTGGGCGCGGACGCGTTCAAACACATCGCCAAAGAGATTAAGCTGGCGGTAGGTATCGAGGTCATCGTGGTTTTTTTCTTTCTTTTCTCCTGCGGACACAGTGCGGTCATCCTGCGCAAGAGCCGGCGCGGCAAAAACAAAAACCAAAACAGAAAGAAGTAAAAAGTGAAAGCGTGTCATATATGGATATCCAAAATCATCCTTAAGCGTTTAAGAGGTGCCTAAAAAGGGGCCGGGATTAATCGGTTTTCCTTTATAGCGAAGTTCATAATACATTTCAGGCTCATCTGACTCTGTAGAGGCAGGCAGGATCCCGATTGCCTCCCCGGTACTGATAGAGCGGCCCTCTACTGTATCAATTCTGCCCAATCCTGCAAGCAGGCTATGGTAGCCTTTTTCATGTTCGATAATGACGATTTGTCCATAATTCCGGAAATTCCCGGCAAAACGCACTTTTCCTGCAAGGGGAGCGGTCACGATGCCGCCGCGCCGCGCGGCGATCCTGATCCCCTGGCTTTGCGCGCCGATATTGTCCGCTTGCCCAAAGCGGGTTTTGATTACGCCGGAGACCGGCATCTGTGCATTTTTGATTTTCGGCAGGTTTTTCGGGTTTTTGGGAACCGGCCGGGCGGCTGCCTTTTGTGTTTTGCCCTGTTCATAACGGTCCAGCTTATTCACGAGATCTTTAAGGTTTGAGGCGCGTTTGGAAATAAAGGCGATTTCTGCCTTTGTCTTTACGATATTCTTTTCGGTTTTGGCATAGAGCTGTTCGCGTTTTTTCAGCAGTGTTTTCAATTGATCCTGCTGTTCTTTAAGGCGCGCGGTTTTTTTACGGGCCTGCTTTTTATCTTTTTCAAGCGAGGTCAGGATATCCCCAAGACGTGCCAGGTCCTGTTTCAGCGTATCCGCGCGGCCATAGAGGCGGGGCAGGGTGCTTTGCAGGACGATCGTACTTTGCGCCGTTTCCAGTGGCGCGCCGGGTTTGAGCATCACTGCTTCGGGGGGCAGGCGTTCCAGCCGGGCAAGGGCCAGCATCAGGCGGCTTAAAGACTTTTTGTCTTTTGTCAGTCTTTGCTGGATATCGGTTTTTTCGTTTTCGTTGCGGATAATCTGTTTTTCAAGGGCAATCAGGACATTTTCGCTTTGGCGGACCTGCTTTGTGATTTTAAGCGATTTCTCACGGATTTCTTTCAGGGACCCTTTAATGGTCCCGATTTCACTTTCAAGTGCCTTTTTCTGTTCTTGTTCGGCGGCCAGCCTTGCCTGGTTTTCGCTGAGCGGATGGGTGCGCGGTAAAGGCGCGTCCTGTGCCAGGGCGCCGGGGGCAAAGGTGAGCAAAATTATGAGAATATAAATACGCATTTAATCTCTGTGGTATGGATGGCCAGCCAAAATCTGTTCGGCCCTATAGATCTGTTCTACCAGCATCAGACGGCAAAGTATATGCGGCCATGTCTGCCTGCCAAATGAGAGAAGAAGGTCGGCGCGGTTTCGGATGCCATCACTCAGTCCGTCAGCGCCGCCCAGAACGAATTGAATCTTACTAATGCCCTGATTTTGGAAATTTTCGATTTTCGTGGCAAAGTTACGGCTGGAAAGGGATTTGCCTTTTTCATCTAATGCGATGAGTTTTGCTTTCGGATCAAGTTTTTCAAGAATTTTACGGTGTTCGTCTTCCGTTTTTTTGCCGTCAATTTCGATGATCTCCAAAGACCATTTCAGGCGTTTTTGGTAATCGGCAAGAGCTGCTTCAAGCGCATGACCTTTGATGCGTCCGGGTGCAAGGATAGAAACGGAAAACATAGGAAAAGTTTATAGGAGTAAGATAGAACTGTCATCCCGAACGAATGTGAGGGATCTCATGCCAGTGTTATGAGATTTCTCGGCTATGCCTCGAAATGACAGACCAGGCTAAGCGATCTGGTGGACGTCTTTTGTCACCGATGCCGGGATGGCCGGGATATTCCACATCTTCTCGATATTATAGAATTCACGGACTTCCGGGCGGAAGAGATGGACAATAACATCACCTGCATCCACGACAACCCAGTTGCCCTGGTCAGCGCCTTCAAGACGCACGTCCTTAATGTCACGCCCGTGAAGACGTTCTTTCAGCTTTTCAGCCATGGCAATAACTTGTCTGGAAGATGTCCCGCTGGCGACGATCATGTAGTCTGCGAGAGCGGATTGACCCTGAAGGTCGATGATTTCAATGTCCCGGGCCTTATCGTCATCAAGTGATTTTACGGCAAGGTCCTTTAATGTATCGGGGGTTAGACCCGTACGGATATCATAAGTAAGAATTTTCGCGCCTCCTTTGTTGCGATGGTTTAAAAATGTCATAATACAGCTCTGCCCGCTCTGCAAGCAGCAGATTATCTTTAACCTGTGATGTTTGGAAAGCGGCGAAGCCTATGCGCGTGAAATACCTCAAACCCGCGTCCGGCCTCCCTTTGAACTGCAATGTGATCGTGTCAATAACACAAACCTCATACTTTTATTTTACGCCGGATTCGGTTAATCAGCAATAAAGATCCCATACAAATCTAAATTATTATTCTATTTCAATGATTTACGAATTTCGGTTGAAGAGATATCGACCATTTTTGTACCGCGAATCCAGGTAATAGAGGGCCTGGAAAGGTTGGTTTTCCGGCCCTGAGGATTGTTGCATTGCGGAATATCCAGCATCCGGACCGGGCAGTTTTTAACCAGAAGGCGCGCCGGCGGGCGGGCGATAAAGGTAATCGGAATCAAGCGAGCAAGATCCTGCCAGCGGTCCCAGTGATGAAAGATATAGGCATTATCCATGCCGCAGATCCAGATAAACTCCGTTTCCGGGTAATGCTCTTTCAGGGCAAGGGCCGTTTCATAGGTGTAATTTGTACCCAGCCAATGTTCGAGGTGCGTAGCCATCATCTTTGGATGAGCGGCGGTCATCTCTTCGACTTTTTGATAGCGCTCTTCATAAGGAGCCATATCACTACGCCCTTTAAGCGGATTTTGCGGGGTCACAATCCACCAGACAAAGTCCAGCCCAAATTTAGCCGCAGCAATGCGGGCAATATGTAGATGGCCGTCATGTGGCGGGTTAAAAGATCCGCCCAGAAGTCCAACTCGTTTTCCGGCCCAGCGGGCGCCGTCCTGAAGGTTTGGCGGGGAAAGAATATTGTTGCGGCTCATGGGCGGGTTTGTCCCGTGCCGCGGACAATATATTTAAAAGTCGTGAGTTGACGGACGCCAACAGGCCCGCGTGCATGAAGTTTGCCTGTGCCGATCCCGATTTCCGCGCCCATGCCGAATTCACCGCCATCGGCAAACTGGGTTGATGTATTATGCAGGACAATGGCGCTGTCTATTTTTTGGGTGAACAAAGAAACTGCTACCTCATCTTCGGCCAGAATGGCGTCGGTATGATGTGAGCCATACGTATTGATGTGATTGATAGCGTTTTCCACGCCGCTGATATATTTACAGGAGATCTTTTTATCAAGATATTCTGTACCCCAGTCTTCCTCTGAGGCAGCCTGAACACGTTCATCCAGTTTTTGGGTTTTCTCATCACCAAAAACCACGCAGTCTTCATCGAGTAGAGCGCTAATAATTTGTTTTGCAGTTTCTTCCGGAAGACCGTCATCAAACAAAAGAGATTCTGCCGCGCCGCAAATCCCTGTCCGGCGGAGCTTGGCATTCAGTGTGACTGAAACAGCCAGGTCAGCTTTGGCACTTTCATGGACATAGAGATGGCAGTTCCCATCCAGATGCGCAAAGACCGGCATGGTGGCCTCTTTCATCACGCGGGAGGTTAGGCCTGAGCCACCGCGTGGGATCATCACATCGATCAGATCGTGCGCCGCCAGCATGTCACCGACAAGCGCGCGGTCGGGATTATCAACAAAGCAAACTGCTTCGGGCGGCAAACCGTTTTTTTCGAGTGCCTGAATAACAAGACCATGAAGCGTACCGGATGAATTGATACTTTCCGAACCGCCGCGCAGGATAACCGCATTATGAGATTTCAGGCACAGAGCTGCGGCGTCAATCGTGACATTCGGGCGGGATTCATAAATCATACCCAGCACACCGATCGGGACAGAAACTTTTTGAATTTTCAGGCCGTTTGGGCGGTCTGACTCTTCAAGAATTTGCCCGGCCGGATCATCCAGCGCGGCAATATCTTCAACACTTTTGGCAATCGCTTCAATCCGCTCGTCATTCAGCGTCAGGCGGTCAATCAGGGCAGGGGTTAATCCCTTTTCTGTAGCGGCTTTAACGTCTTTTTGATTGGCTTCAAGGAGAGCATCTTTACTTTCCCGGATCAGGGCGGCCAAATCCTGAAGGGTTTTGTTAATCGTATTTTCCGGTGTGCTGACGAGACTATGTGCCGCCTCACGTGCGCGGACGCCAAGCGTTTTAATCAGGTTATCTTTTTTTTGAATGGAGGAAACCGTGCTCATTTTTATATTTTGCGTAAGTAAAAACGTATCCTAGCCTAGTTGTTGTTCCGGCGAAAGCTCATTCTCCCTCTCCCATGGGGAGAGGGGTGTGCAATCTTAACGAAGCCGTCAGGCTGAGTTTAGATGAAGCTGGGTGAGGGGGTAAAATTCATCGGATAAAGGAAAGATGATAAACCCTCACCCACTGCGGCTAGGCGCTAAAGCGCCAAGCCTCGTTGCCCTCTCCCTTAGGGAGAGGAATTTTTAATTCAACTGCTTGGAGACAGTCTCCATGGAAGCACTGAGGAGATCATCCCCGGTTTTCTGATCCAGATCCTGCTCAATGACCGTGCGGGTAGCCTGGAGGGCAAGCTGTGCGGCGTGTGCTTTCATTTCACCCATTGCGTTTTGTTCGATCCGCTTGATCCGGTCTTTAAGCTGCGCTTCACGGCGGGCCATTGTTTCGTCCAGATCCGCTTCGGCCTGCTTCGTAATCTGGGCTGCATGCTCTTGCGCGCGCTCTAAAATCTCTGCCGCTTCTTTTTCGGCATCGCGCTGTTTGCGCTGATACTGGGCAAGTAGTTCCTGCGCTTCAACACGGAGTGATTCAGCTGTTTCAATTTCCTTACGGATTTCCGCGATTTTTGAATCAAGACCGCCAATCACTGATTTCCGGCCAAGCTTAAAGGCGATTAGCAGGAAAACAACAAACGAGATGGCAACCCAAAGCCCGGTATCATGTGAGAGCATTTCCATCATGGTTTAGGCCGCCTTCTTTTGATTGGTTGCACTGAGCGCCTCAACAGCAGATTTGGCGCGCGCCGTGTCGGTTTTTGTGCCGATGATTTTTTCAACGGCCTGGCCGACAACATCTGCAGCGATGTTGGTCATCTCATTCAAAGCGCCTGATTTTGCCTCTTCCAGCTTTTCTTCCGTTTTGCGGATTTCAGTTTCCGAGCGTTTGCGGAAATCTTCATAAGCCTGAGCGGCCCTGGCTTTCATTTCTTCATCTGCCTGGATAAGCGCATTAGAGGCCTGTTCACGCGCAGAAGACAGGCTTTGCTCATAAGCCTCCTGAACGTCTTCAGCTTCCTTGGTCAGCTTGTCCGCGAGTTCCAGATCGGACTCGATATGTGTCCGGCGGTTCTCAATAACCCCGGAAATATCCGGCAGGGTTTTGCGGGCAAAGAAGAAATACAGGAACGCAAAGGCAATCGCGAGCCAGAAGACCTGCGAGGCAAACCATGTCGGATCAAATTGCGGCAGACCGCCTGAAGAGGCTTCATGCGCATCTGTTGCTGCAAAAGCCGTAGAGGCCTGCAGAGTCAGCGCGCCGAATACAATAAGGGTCTGCCGTAGCATTTTGATCTCTTTCCTGGTCTTTTTAAGTCTTAGCCAACAAAGACGAGATACAGGGCAATCAGAAGCGCAAAAATCGCAAGAGCTTCCGTCAGCGCGAAGGCCAGGAAGTATTTCTTGTCGAGAATTTCTGCAGCGCCCGGATTACGGCCAACAGCTTCGTTGTAAGAGCCAAAGATCAGGCCCAGACCAATTCCAACACCGATCAGTGGGAGAAGGGCAATGGCCCCAGCCAAAAGTTTTACTGCTTCAAGTTCCATAAGGTTTCTCTCTTTCCTTTTCGTTAAATGTTAAACCTAAATTTAGTGATCGATTTCAACCGTGTCTTTTAAGTAGATACAGCTCAAAATCGTAAACACGTAAGCCTGCAAAAAGGCGATCAGCAATTCAAAGCCGATCAAAATCGTATTAAACAGCATCGGGCCTATAGCGGACACGCCAAGTGCACCCAGGCCAATCATTCCGGCGCTAAAGCCTGCAAAGACTTTCAGCATAATATGTCCGGCGATCATGTTGGCGAATAAACGAACAGATAAAGTAACCGGGCGGACCAGGAAGGACATGATTTCAATCGGCACGATCAGCGGTAAAAGCCAGCCGGGAACACCCGGCGGGATGAACAGGCTGAAGAAATGTGTGCCATGCTTAGCAAAGCCGATGACCAGCACGGTCAGGAAAATCAGGAACGCCAAGGCCGCCGTGACGATGATATGACTTGTATAGGTGAAAGAATAGGGGATCATGCCCAGCATATTCCCCAGTAAAACCACGACAAACAGCGTGAAGATCAGCGGGAAATACTGCCTGCCTTTGACGCCGATATTTTCACGGATCATCCCGGCGATAAATTCATAGATCAGTTCTGCAAAGATTTGCATCCGGCCCGGAATGACGGCTTTTTTGCTCATCGCCATGGTAAAGAAGACCGTTGAAACAACAACGGCAATGGCCATCCAGAGCGAGGAGTTTGTAAAAGAGAGGTCAAGCCCGCCGACAGGAATTTCGATAAGAGGCTTGATTTCAAATTGTTGTATCGGATTGGCCACGTTTGCGGTCTTCCCTAAAATTACCCTTAATCTTCTTTTTGATTCTTAAAATCTGGAGATTGTGTAGCGTCTTTTTTGTCCCCGTGCAACCCCTTTAAACCAACGTTTGTCCCTAAATTATTGGTGATTTTATAGATGTTATAAAACCCTGTAAAAACACCTAAAATCAAGAACAGGAGAAACAGGATCGGGGAGGTGTCAAATGCCTTATCGAGAAGAAAGCCGATCAGCCCGCCGCCAAGCATGCCGCCGACCAGTTCAATCCCCGCCCGCGCGCCGACATTGATACTTTCACCATCCTTTTCAGGCTTTGGATTATAATCCTTTTCGTACTCTTTTTGCGCGGCTTCAAGACGCTTTTCGAGGTCGTTTAGGGGGTCGTTTGGCATAAGCGCAGGTTACGCCGCTTCTTCCAGGAAGTCGAGGCTGTGCTGTGCCAGGTCGACAGAGACAAGCTGGGAGACGCCGCGCTCGGCCATAGTCACGCCATAGAGCCGGTCCATCCGCGCCATCGTCAGGCGGTGGTGGGTAATAATCAGGAAGCGTGTTTCCCCGCGCGCAGAGATATCTTCCAGCAGGTTACAGACCCGGTCCACGTTGGCATCATCCAGCGGCGCGTCAATCTCATCGAGTACGCAGATTGGCGAGG
>JANQIB010000020.1 GCA_028282385.1 Alphaproteobacteria bacterium | reverse complement strand
TGCGCCAGAAGCATCAGGAAATTTTTGGTCAGATCATTGAACCCCGCCGCATCTGACAGCGCTGCCATTGCCTGAACCTGCTCCCCCCGGTCAATCAGCGGAGAAGTCACGGCGCGCTGAAGCTCGGGCGAGCCGGCCAGCATTGCTTCCAAATCAGTCAAATCTTTTAAAATAGCGTCCAGATTTTTGGACTCTTCGGCTGTTTCCACAATGGCATTTGCGTATCTGCGGGCAGCTGCGCCGGAGGTCTGTTGTGAGGCCACGGTCTAAAACTCTTTATTTGTTAACGATTCCCTTAAATCTGCCCTGTGAGATAGCATAGCGTATCCCCCATGGCAAGCGGTCCGGGCGCATATTTTTCATGTTTTTTTAAAGGGGGTTTTCTGCCTAAAAGAACGACCAGTTAAAAAGCTGGAATCGCTCGGAAAACAAGGCCAGTGCAATGATTTTGAAAAGCACCAGATGACCGACATAAATCAGCAATGTATGGCGGCCAAAAAGCTGGATACTTTTGGTGACATAAACCGGTAAAGTCCGGGTGAGTTTTGGAAACTCTTCAGACTGGAAGTAAAGCAGGACAATAAAGACGGCGATCACACCGGCGCTCATCAAAATCACCATATCCCGGTCAAAGCCGAAAATCACCGTCTCAGCCAGAATGAATGTTAAAAAGGCAAAGAGCATAAACAGGTCAATGAGCCAGCCGGAGATCTTGTCTTTCCGCCGGACCAGATACCCGACCATCGCGAGCAAAAACCCTTCACTGCCATATTCGAACAGGAAGATTGTCGGCAAAATCAGGACCATCATCACCGCGCAGAGCGACCAGAAATTGCGCGGGTTTTCCATCGCAAAATCCATCAATGTATTCAGTGTCAACCGGACAATAAGGATTGTCGCCAGGATATTAAGCGGAAAAATGCTTTGCCCGGCAACGATGCTGGCCACTGTCAGCACCAGGACGCTGATCCAAAGCTCTTTGTTCATGCTGCGGGAATTGGCATAACCAACCAGGAAAAACCAGATCGGCACACACCAGCGCCCGATCGCCCGCAGCCAGTCCTGCTCAGGAAAAAAGTAAAAGCCGAGATGGTCCACGATCATCAAAAGAACCGCAGCCATTTTCAGAAAATCATAAGAAGTCAGATTACGCGGCAGGGGCGAAGCATTCATACAACTGATTCTAAACGATTTTTACGTCTTTTAAAAGAAGCTCTGCGGATCTATGTCAATTTGAACCCGCACGGTGGAGGGCGTTTTGACGTTTTTCAGCCAGGCAGCAAGAGCTTTTTGCAGGTCGATCTTCTTATCCGCCCGGACCAGAAGCCGGCGGCGATATTTCCCACGCAGGCGATACATCGGCGCATCAGCCGGGCCCAGCGTTTGAATCCCCTCCCCCTGCGGGGCACTTTTCCCAAGTTCTTTGGACACCTCAACGACCAGATTTTCATCCCGCCCGGAAACAATAATTCCAGCCAAACGGGAAAAGGGCGGCATAAAAGCGCGTTCCCGGTCTTCAGCTTCGACCTCCAAAAAGATATCCCGCGCGTTATCGGCCAGCGCCTGCATCACGCGGCTATCAGGATTAAAGCTTTGCAGATAGACATGACCTTTATCTAACTCTCGCCCGGCGCGCCCGGCCACCTGATGCAGGAGTTGATAGGTCCTCTCGGTCGCGCGGAGATCGCCGCCGCTTAATCCAAGATCTGCATCAATGATTCCAACACACGTTAGTTTAGGAAAGTGGTGCCCTTTGGCGATGATCTGCGTCCCAATGACAATATCGATTTTATGTTCCCGGATTTCCTCCAGGATTTTTTTCAGATCCTCATGTGTTGTCGCCGTATCGCTTGAGAGAATTCGCACGCGCGCATCAGGAAAAATCGATTTCACCTCCTCCTGAATCCGCTCCACGCCGGGCCCGCATGGCGCAAGACTGTCCGCATCGCCGCAGGCCGGACACAAATCGGGAATGCGCATTGAATAATCACAATGATGACAATGCAAACGGTTTGTCCGTTTATGTTCAATCATCCAGGCCGTGCAGCGCGGACATTCAAACCGGTGGCCGCAGGTCCGGCACAGCGTCAAAGGCGCATAACCGCGCCGGTTTAAAAAGAACAGAACCTGCCCGCCCTCTTTCATTGTCTGCGCGGCTGCATCAACGAGTTTCGGGGCAATAAAATGCTGGCGGTCATCCGGCCCGTCCGTCTTCATATCAATTAAATGGATGTCCGGCATCTGTGCACCGCCATGACGGTCGGGCAGAGTTAAATGCTCATACTTGCCGTCCCAAACATTTTGCATGGTTTCCAAAGACGGCGTCGCGGAAACAAGAGCGATTGGAATATCACCAAACTTCGCGCGAACAATCGCCATGTCCCGTGCATTATAAATAAGTCCTTCTTCCTGCTTATAGGCCGGGTCATGTTCTTCATCGACAATGATCAATCCTAAATCTGCATAAGGCAAAAACAAGGCTGAGCGCGCACCAATCACAACGCGGCTTTCCCCAAGCGCGACCCCGCGCCAGGTCTTACGCCGCTGCGCCGGCGTTAAAGAGGAATGCCAGAGTGCCGGCGCGCAGCCAAAACGGCTTTTGAAACGATCCAGAAACGCGTTTGATAAGGCAATTTCCGGCAACAAGATGAGAACCTGTTTGCCCTGTTTTAAGGTTTCGGCAACAGCTTCGAAATAAACTTCGGTTTTCCCGGCGCCCGTAACGCCATCCAGCAAAAAAACTTTGAATCCCCCCTCTCCCCTCCTCACATCCGTTCGGACTCCCTCTCCCCCGCGGGGAGAGGGTTGGGGTGAGGGGGTAACAGCCGCACATAAAATATCTGCGGCTTTTTTTTGCCCCGCAGAGAGAACAGCACCCGCGCGATCTGCATCCGGATACCGGCACGGCGCAGAAGAAAGAAGTTCGACTTCTTTTAAATAACCGTTTTTGGTGAGCGTTTTAACAACCCCTGCACTCACACCTGCCTGGCTCGAAAGTTCTGCCGCACGGCGCGTTTTTCCATCCAGTGCAATTTGCATGACAGATTTTGCCTTTGGAGACAGGCTTGACCAATCCAAACCGGCACTCTCTTGAAGAGCATAATAAATTGTATCTAGAACACCTTCCAAGTTTTCAACAATTTCTAAATTCCAAAATCTTAAAACCTGCCAATCTTGTTTTTCTAAAAACGCCGTGCGTTTTGCATCCTCCTCTTGTAGGTCTGCATGCTGTCCACCGTCTAATTCAATGATGAGTTTCTTTTCAATACAGGCAAAATCGGCAATATAAGGAGGAATCGGGTGCTGACGGCGGAATTTAATGCCAAACCGGTTATTTCTCAGTTTAGACCACAATTTACTCTCAACATCAGTTTGATTTTTTCTTAAATCTCTTGATCGT
>JANQIB010000004.1 GCA_028282385.1 Alphaproteobacteria bacterium | reverse complement strand
TGTGGACAAAAACGTGCTCCTGACTTGCTTCATTTGGGACGCTCATTTAAAAACGAACTGTTCCGTTATAAACGATAATAACTCATTACGAAACGAGGTTTTCGATGCAACCCTCTGAAATACAGACTTATTCCAATCAAGATGCCGGCACGCGCAAAGCTGGCCGCCCCCGCTCAGAAGACAGCCACCGCGCAATTCTGGACGCAACGCGCCGTTTGCTAACACATATGCCGGTCTCCAAAATTTCAGTTGAGGCGATTGCCAAAAAAGCCGGGGTTGGCAAAACAACCATTTACCGCTGGTGGCCAAACAAACAGGCCGTTGTCATGGACGCGGTGTTCTCCCAGCCGGCCTTTCACAATATCCTGCCGGCCTCAGCCAGCGCTTATAAAGGAATCGCAGCCCAGCTTGAAAAACTCTTTCGCCAGCTTGCTGGGAAAAACGGCCGGATGGTATCAGAAATCATCGGTGATGCGCAGGGCGATCCTGAAGCGCTCAAATCCCTGATTGAAATTTTCTTTCAGCAACGTTACGACGCACTGGCCAAATATATCCAGCAGGGAAAAGAGAGTGGGGAGTTCGCGCAGAATGCTGATGTCGAAGTTGCTATTGATCTGATCATGGCGCCGATCTTTTTCCGCCTGATGACCGGGCAGGATTTTGATTCTAATTTTGAATCACAAATCCCGATGATGATTAACAAGGCACTCAGCGCCTAACAGGCTACCAACTTCCCGTATTCTCCATACTGGCCCAGGGTTCCTGAGGTGGAAGATGTTCACCTTTTTGCAACAGTTCAATGGAAATCCCGTCCGGACTTTTGACAAAAGCCATATGCCCGTCACGCGGCGGCCGGTTAATTATCACACCGCCATCCATTAATTTTTGGCACGTCTCATAAATATTCTCTACACGGTACGCCAGATGGCCAAAATTCCGCCCACCGGAATATTCTTCCGCCTTGCCGCTTTCATCCGGCCAGTTATAGGTCAGCTCCAGAAGCGGCGCTTTTTTGTCTTTGGCCTGCGCCTCATCATCATTTGCCGCCAGGAAAATCAGCGTAAACCGCCCTTTTTCATTTTCCATCCGGTGTGTTTCCACCATCCCCAACTTGCCGCAGAAAAACTCCAAAGACTCGTCAACATCCCGGATTCGAACCATTGTGTGTAAATATTGCATGTTTGTTCTCCTTTCTGTTCAACCTAGCGCAGCAATATAAAAGAACAACCCTCTTTTCTCGCGCTGTGTAATCGCCTAATCTGATAGGCATGACACAGGATAGCCCCGCACCGAGCGTTGAAATTGAAAGTCCAATTGACCTGGATGTCGACATCCAGGACCTGCAGTCAGACCTCTTTGACTGGTTCCAGGATAATATCCTGACCTGGGACAGCGCGCTGCAGGGTGGTCTTCTTCTGGCCGCTTTTTTCTTTGCTCTGTTTGTCGGCAAGCCGCTGCGCCGTCATTTCATTGCGCGGATCAACACGATTTCAAAAATTCCCTTCCGCTTAACGCAAATCCTGCACAATCTGACAAAGCTTGTTTATCCGCTTGTCGCGCTGATTGTCCTTTTCCTGGGATCAAAAATCGCCGGCCCCCAGGGATTCGGCTTTGAAACCGGGTTCAGTGAAGCCATCTCCAAGCTTCTGGTTGCCTGGGTCTTTATCCGGATCTTTGTCCAGTTCATTGGAAATAATTTCGTACGCAATATTTTTGCCCTGATTATCTGGGCGATTGCAGCGCTCTCGATTTTCGGCGTACTGGATCAAACCACGTCAACACTCGAAGCAATCGGCATTTCCTTCGGAGGCTTCCGCATTTCTGCGCTCGGCGTGATTAAAGGCATCCTGGCCATTGCGACCATGCTCTACGGCGCGCTGTTCCTGTCCGGCTTTATCGAACACCGGCTTGCCAAAATTAAAAGCCTGAATGTCGCTTCGCAGGTTCTGATTTCAAAAATCATCCGCCTGTTCCTGATTATCTTCGCCCTGCTGATCGGCATTACCACGGCCGGCATAGATCTATCACTGCTGGCCGTCTTTGGCGGGGCGATTGGTCTTGGGATTGGTTTCGGTCTGCAGCGGGGGATTTCAAACCTGTTTTCCGGTCTGATGCTGCTGGTCGATCAGTCGATCAAACCCGGCGATATTATCGAAGTCCCCTCCCCTGACGGTTCCACGACAACCTTCGGCTGGGTCAATGAAATGGGCGGACGGCAAACCGAGATTATTACCCGCGATAACAAATCTTTCCTCATCCCGAACGAACATCTGATTACCCAGCAAGTGGTGAACTGGTCGCGCGGCGATACGCTGGTGCGGATCGAAATTAAATTCGGCGTACATTATAAATCCGACCCGCATGAGGTCCGGCGCATTGCCGTCGAAGCCGCTCAAAAGCCCGACCGGGTTCAGGATACGCCCTCACCTGTCTGTCATATTACCGGCTTTGGCGACAGCTCGGTTGATTTCACACTGCGGTTTTGGATTCGGGACGCCGAAAAAGGGGTCACGAATATCAAGGGGGATGTTTTTCTCTCGCTGTGGGATGCGTTTAAGGAACACGGCATTCAAATTCCTTACCCACACCGTGAAGTGTTTTTACACGACACAGAGAAACCCAAGAAAAAATGCGCTTCGTAAAAAGAAGCGCTTTTTACTTT
>JANQIB010000135.1 GCA_028282385.1 Alphaproteobacteria bacterium | reverse complement strand
CTGCCGGCGCGGTTGGCCCGCCGGCGGTTCTGTCTTTTGCTTCCAAAGCTGCCTTCACGTCTGTAGGGCTCCATTTTCCTTCGCCGACAAGAGTAAGTGTCCCGACAATATTGCGGACCTGGTGGTGCAGAAAGCTCTGGGCGCGGGCATGGATGAGAATGGCAAGACCGCCTTCACTGTCATAGTCCCGTGCTTCCACGCGCAATTCATCAAGCGTTCGTTCAGATGATTTGGCCTGGCATTCACTGGCGCGGAAAGTTGTAAAGTCATGCTTGCCGACCAGGTGGTTGGCCGCTTCCTGCATGGCCACTGTATCGAGCGGTTTTTTGATAAGCCATGCTTTGCCCTGATCAAGGGCAAGAAAAGAACTGCGATTGACAATTAAGTAGCTGTAAAGCTTTTCCTTGGCGGAAAAGCGGGCATGAAAATCCTCATCCACTTCGGCGGCGCTTAAAACAGAAATAGGTTGCGGGCGGAGGTAGGCGTTTAAAGCCTTGGTCAGATCAAAACCGTTTAGAGGACGCTCCCCATAATCTAAATCGAAATGGGCGATTTGTCCCTTCGCATGAACACCGGCATCGGTTCGCCCGGCGCCGTGCACACGGATATCCTGCTGGCAAAATCCTGTCAGAGCTTTTTCAATTTCGCCCTGAATGGTCTGCAGGCCGTCCTGCATTTGCCAGCCGGCATAATCCTGCCCGTTATATTCAATCGTGATTTTCCAGCGGGTCATATCAGGAGATCTCCGGGCTTGATATAACCGCCATTCAGCGCTGCGGCAAAATCCATCGGTTTTTTTCCTTCAGGCTGGAGTGTTTGCAGCGTGAGGCTTTGTCCATCGCCGCAAGAGATGTGACCGGAACTATCTAAAACCATTCCAGCTTTTCCCTGCGTGTCTGCATTACCAGGTGCGGCGCTTAGAATCTTCAGACGTTTTCCATCCGGTAAAACCGACCATGTCCCCGGCCAGGGATTAAGTGCCCGGATTTGACGGTCGATCTCTGATGCGTTCAGGCTCCAGTCAATCCGGCCATGTTCTTTTGTGAGTTTGTGACAAAAGGTTGCAGCTTCATGATCCTGTTCTTTTGAGTTTAATGTTCCGGTTTTAATTAGGCTCTCTAAAACCTCCAGGAGAAGCTTTGTTCCCATTGGCCAGAGCCGGTCTGATAAGTCCTGCGCGGTGCTTTGCGGGGTGATGTCGATTTGATCCTGCACATAGACCGGTCCGGCATCCATCTCTTTGACAAGACCCATGATACTGACGCCGGTTTTTTCATCACCCTTCCACAGGGCAAATTGAATCGGGGAGACACCGCGCCAGCGCGGTAAAAGGGATGGGTGGATATTGATGCAGCCATGTTTGGGCGCATTTAAAATCTCATCAGGCAGCATCAGGCCATAAGCGGCGACAATGGCGGTATCCAGGTTAAGAGCAGCAAATGCTTTTACATCTTCAGGATCTTTGAAATTGACAGGCGTCCGAACCTCAAGGTTCTGCGTCAGCGCAGCGTCATGGACAGGCGTTTTCTGGACGGCGCTGCCGCGGCCTTTGGGCCGGGGGGGCTGCGTATAGACACAAACGACTTCTATATCGGGATGCGTAATAAGAGCCTCTAAAGTCGGCACGACAAAATCGGGCGATCCCATAAAGCCTATGCGCAGTTTTTTATCCATGCGCCTTGTCTCTTATAAAATCTGGCTTTCCTTTTGCGCCTTTTGAAGTTTGCGCAAAAGCATATTGCGTTTCAGAGAAGATAGGTAATCGATAAATAAGACACCATTTAAATGGTCGATCTCATGCTGTACGCAGTGTGAAGCAAGATCCTCGAATTCAGCCTCTTCCATTTCACCATCATAGTTCAGATATTTAACGCGCACAGATTTGGGGCGCTGTACCTGCGCATACTGGCCCGGAATAGACAGACAGCCTTCTTCCATCACGCTGGGTTCTTCGGAGGTCCAGATCACTTCCGGATTGACCATGCAAACCGGTTTGCGGCTGTTTTCCCCTTCGCGCTGGGCAACATCCATAACCAGAACACGGTTTAGCAGGCCAACCTGATTAGCGGCGAGCCCGATGCCCGGTGCGTCATACATAGTTGCCAGCATGCGGTCCATTTGTGCGCGCAGCGCATCATCAATTTGCGCCACAGGCTGCGCGGTTTCTTTTAAAACCGGGTCGGGCACAATAATGATATCGTAAAGGTCCTTAGTCATTGGCTACCTTTTTACGTTCTTTTGCGCTGTAATCAACCAGTTCCGGCGGTAATTCCTTGGCGGCCTGTACGCCCATCTCTTTCAGATTTGCGGCGCGCATTAAAATATTTCCGCGGCCTTCCGAGAGTTTCGTCATAGCATCGCGGTAGGCGCTTTCCGCGCCTTCAATCCGCTTGCCGATCGTGAGCATATCATTAATAAACCCGGCGATTTTATCATGCAGCGCGCCGCCCTGACGGGCGATTTCCTGCGCATTTTTCGCCAGCTCCACCTGCCGCCAGCTTAAAGAAACCACGCGCAGCAAAGACATCATAATGGTTGGAGAGGCCATCACGACTTTCTTTTCCGAAGCGTAATCGAGCAAGGTTGGATCGGCCTGTACGGCGGCGCTGAAAAGATGTTCGGAAGGCAAGAATAGAACAACGAAATCCGGGCTGTCCAGATTTTCCCAATAGGCCTTTTTACCAAGATCATTAATATGGCCGCGAACTGCGCCGGCCAGCCCGGTTTGCAAAACTTTATATTCTTTTTCTTCCAGATCATCATCAAGACTGCGGATGAAATCGTTAATCGGTGCTTTTGAATCAATCACGATGTGAAAGCTGTCGGGCAGGCTGACAATCGCATCGGGACGAAAACGCCGTCCGTCTTCACCGCTCATATGAGTTTGCAGATGATAATTCACGCCTTTGATCAAGCCGGAGCCTTCCAATAGCCGCTCCAGCATTTCTTCTCCCCAATTTCCGCGTGCGGCCGGATTACGCAATGCGCCGGCAAGTTTAGATGTCTCTTTATTCAGATTTTGCAGGTCATTTAAGATCATCTGCTTGGTGCCGTGTAGTTCTTTGACCATGCCGCCCAGCTGTTCAAGATGCTTTTGAACGGGTGTGACCATTTGTTTGATCTCAAGTGAGCGTTTATCCAGATCATGCGCGGCATTGGTCTGCGCATTTTTAAGCTTTTCCTGGGCCAGCGTTAAAAAATTTTCAGCATTGGATTTAAGTGTATCGGCGGCAAGTGCCTTGAAATGATCTTCAAGCGCGGCGCGCTCGGCTTCAAGGCGGGCTTCCAGTGCCGCTTTTTTCTGTGCGAGGACAAATACCCAGGCGAGCATAATAAAAAGCGCAGCGGTAAAACCTGCGGCAATGCCAAGCGCCAGCGAAAATGGATCGAGCGTAAAATCGGCAATGGAAAATGTATTATTCATGGTAAGCTAGAATGGCACGGCAGAGCAGGAGAGTTCAATTGAAATCTGAACAAAAAAAGAACATGAAAAACAAGCAGCGCGGAAATGCGATGGTTTATATCCTTGTTGCGCTGGCCCTTTTTGGTGGACTGACTGTGGTTTTGGGGCGTTTGAATTCACAAAGTGACAGCGCCAACCTGGATGACGAAATGGCCGAACTGCGTACCATGGAGCTGTTAAGCTATATCGGTTCGGCTCAAAAAGTGACCGATCAGATGATTATGACCGGCACGGAGGTGGCCTCGATTGATACGGTTTTGCCGACAGGCGCGTCTTTTAATATATCGCCGCATTATCACAAGCTTTTTCATCCGCAAGGCGGTGGACTTTTGTATCAGCCGGCATTTGCTGAAGATATTGAAACCAACGCCTCTGCAGGCTGGTATATCCAGGATAGTATCAATATAGAATGGACGGAGAGTACGGCGAACGATCTTGTTTTAAGCGCGCTGCATGTTTCTTCTGATGTTTGCACGGCGCTGAACACCAAAATGGGCGTGAGTACACCGCCCGTTCTTGATAATACGCTGGCGAACTTTTTTGATCCGGCCGGGGCAGATGCGGATCTGATGATTGCAAATTGTGCAAATTGTGAGGGATATATCGCGCTATGCGTTGAAGATTCGGCCGGTGAGTACGGCTATTACCACATTTTACAGGGACTGTAAGTTACGCGGCCAGTCCAAGCATGGTTGCCCGTAATTCGGCCAATCCCTCTTTTTTTATCGAGCTGGTCGCCAGTGTTTTCGGAAAGGCCGCCGGGTGTTTTTTTAAAACCGTTTCGATATGTTCCTGCAAACTACTTAAGTTTTTTGCTTTATCGCATTTTGTTAAAATCACGCGGTAATTGACGGCCGCTTTATCGAGCATCTGCATCAGATGTTGATCACTATCTTTCAGGCCGTGCCGCGCATCAATCAGGATAAAAACCGAACGTAAATTGACCCGGCCACGCAGGTAGGAAAAAATCAGATCATCCCATTCTTTGCGGATTTTCTTGGAGACTTTCGCATAGCCGTAACCGGGCATGTCGACAAGGTGGAGCTGGCCGCTGAGATTGAAAAAATTTAGCTGCTGCGTGCGGCCCGGCGTGTTAGAGGTGCGGGCGAGATCCTTGCGGTTTGTCAGCGCGTTGAGCAGTGAAGACTTGCCGACATTTGAACGTCCGGCAAAGGCAATTTCAGGCAGGCTGTCATCCGGCAATTGAGAGAGACCGGCAACACCAAGCATAAAATCGCACGGCCCGGAAAAGACTTTCCGGGCCTGCTCGATTTGCTCTGCTGTGAAGTCTTCACTCACTTTTATTTCTTCTTTTTACGTTTTTTCGGCTTTGGCTTGGAGACCTGTTTTGGTTTGTCGTCTTCCCCCTCATGGTCAAAGAGTGCGTCTTCAATTTCTTCTTCGATCATTTCTGCTTCCGGATGAACAGCCGGGCCTTCGGCAACGGCCTCTTCCAGTTTCTCTTTGTCCTTGTCCTTGCTCAGGAAGTGTACTTCAACGCCCATGGAGCGCATGATCACATATTGCTGGATTACAGCAAGCAGGTTACTGAAGGTCCAGTAGACCACAAGACCGGCGGCGAATTTGGCCAGGATGAAGGTCATGATGTAAGGCATTGAATTGATTAGCATGGCCTGCATTTTATCCTGCGGCGGCGGGGACATTTGCCGCTGGAAAATCATTGTCAGCAGCATCAGGCAGGGCCAAATCCCGATCATTAAGAAACCGGGCGGGTCCCACGGGATCAGGCCAAACAGGTTAAACAGGCTTGTCGGATCGGGTGCGGAGAGATCCTTGATGTGGGCAAAAAACGGCGCGTGGCGCATCTCGATCGTATTGGATAGAACCTTAAACAGCGCAAAAAAGATCGGGATCTGCACCAGGATCGGCAGACAGCCTGCCATCGGGTTGACCTTTTCTTCCTGGTAGAGTTTGACCAGTTCATGCTGAAGGGCTTGCTTATCATCTTTATGTTTCTCGCGCAGTTCATACATTTGCGGGGAAACTTTGCGTAGCTTGGCAAAAGACCGGTAGGACGTATTGGCCAGCGGAAAGACGGCAAGGCGCAGTACAAAAGTGAACATGATAATCGCTACGCCGAAATTTCCGACCCAGCCATAGAACAGGTTTATAAACCAAAAGAACGGGCGGGTCAGGAAATAGAAAATGCCGAAATCAACCGCCAGATCAAAATGCGGCATATTCCAGCTTTTTCCGTACATTTCCAAAAGATCAAGCTCTTTGGCCCCGGCAAAGAAATGTGTTGTTGTTTCAGCCGTCTTTCCGGGTGCAATCACACGCGGCGCGCCCAGCATATCGGTCTGGTAGCGTTCTTTATCAATTGGCGTCGGGGCAGAGGTATAGGCAAAGCGGTAATTTGTTTCTTCACTTTGCCCCGGTGCAAGAGCGGTCAGCCAGTATTTCTCTGTAATACCGATCCACCCCTTATCGGCTTTGAATTGTTCACGCGGTTTTTCTTCAAGATCCTTGTAACTGCGCTCATGAAGCTCTTCGCCGACATAACCGACCGGGCCTTCATGAATAATCCAGCGGCCAAAATATTCTTCCGGCAGGCCGTGTTCGGTGATAAGGGCAAACGGGTAGAGCGTGACCGTCCCGCCGCTCTTATTTTCGACATTTTGTGTGACGGTAAAACCGTAATTTTCATCAATCGCGATTGTCTTTTTAAAAGTCAGCCCCTGCCCGTTATTCCAAAGCAATGTAACCGGGCTGTCCGGGGTGAGCTTGTTGTTTCCTGAAACGCGCCACTGTGCCTTACTGTCCGGTACGCGGATCTTTTTATCCTGTGCGACCCAGCCAAATTCTCCATAGCGCGGGTAAGGTGATCCAACAGGAGACAGGACAAAAACATTTTCTTTTTTCTCAATCGTGCGGAAGTAGTTTTTCAGTTTTAAATCATCAATCCGCCCGCCGGCCAGATTAATTGTTCCGATCGTTTGTGCGTTTTCAAAGGTAATGCGCTGTGCTTCTCCGACAACCTGCGCGCGCGGGCGTTCAGGAAGCGTATTATTCTCAACAGCTTTGACAGTGGCTTCCTGCCGGGCTGTTTCGGCGGCGCGCATGGCCTCTTTTTTCGGGCCAAGAACAAAATGATCAAACGCAAACCACAGCGCTATGGATAAAACCATAAACAGGATCAGGTTACGGATATCTTCCGGGTGATATTCGGGGTCTTTATTCAGCATGGCGCGGTTATAGCCTACCCGCGCCGGGGGATCAATCGTTACAGGAGCAATCTTTTGCCGGCGGGACAGGGTCGAGAAACGCGCCTTTATGCCAGGGGTGGCACTTCCCAAGCCGTTTGATCGCCAGCCAGGATCCTTTGAGCGCGCCGTGTGTTTCAATCGCCTCCAGCGCATAGGCGCTGCAGGTCGGGTGAAAACGGCAGCTTGGCCCGGTTAAGGGGGAGATTAAATAGGCATAAACCCGGATCAATCCTTTCAGGGCGGCTTTAATCATTTTGAAGTAGCTCCATTTTTTTCAGGCACCAGCGCAGGTCCTTTACGAGATCATCATAGGAACGCGTTTCGGTTTCCACCCGTCCGATCAGGACATAATCATAGCCGGTTTTCGCATTGCCCGGCAGAACATCATAAGCTGTTGCCCGCAAACGCCGGCGGATGCGGTTGCGGACCACCGCGGATTTGGAGACTTTCTTGGTAACGGTCAGGCCAAAGCGGGTCTGGTCCTGCTGGTTTGGTGCGGCTTGCAGGATCAGGCTTTTCGAGACCCATTTCTGCCCTTCTGCGGCCACACGCAAAAATTCAGGCCGCTTTTGCAAGCGGCCTATCATTTTTATTTGTTCTTTCGTCGCTTTCACGGCCCTTCTCCCGGCCCATGAGCAGGCTTTATGCGCTCAGGCGCTTGCGTCCTTTTGCCCGGCGGGCAGCCAGAATGCGGCGGCCATTCTTGGTGGCCATACGCGCACGAAAACCGTGGCGGCGCTTACGAACAAGGCGGCTTGGTTGATATGGTCTTTTCATGGCTTTTCACCCTTATATCTCGTCAATTTTTAGTATTCTGGCGCGGGTTTTACCTGCTTTTGGCCGGGATGTCAATTTTTCTTGCGCTTTTTCGTGTGACTGGCAATATGCCTTGTTTAAAGCGTATAATCCTTATATGCTTCAATGAGTTAAATAAAGACGGGCCTTAACATGTATATAGACGATAAGTGGACACCGGTGCAGGGAGAAGAACTGGAGGGCTTTTTAGGCCAGATTGACCCTGTCGGCGGCAAATACAAGGTAAAGTCCGATACCACCGAAGTTCAGTGGCGGATGCTGCCTTTTTATGACCAGGTTGCTTTGATCCGCGTTAAGGACCCGGCCTGGACCCCCCGGAATCTCTTCATTTATTACCTGACAGATAAGGGAAATCTCTACTGGCTGAACGGCACATCGCCGCCGATCCATGAGGTGAATGCCAAGGCGCCGATCAAAGTTACCGAAGAGAACGTCCTGGATTACTTACGTTTTTTCTGCTTTTTCGTCCGCGGCGAAGAAGGCCCGTTTCTGATTGCCGAGAGTATGGATGATCCTTATCTGCCGACAGATCTGGATGATAAAACCCGCATGGTGATTGAAGGCACGGTCCGTGATGCCAGTTTTGAGGGCATGAATGAGCAAGGGCACTTTTTGTGTGATGCCGTCGTTTACTACTCAAACGCGCTTTTTATTGCTAATTTTGCAGTGCAACCAAGCGGTATGATCGAAATGCTGGATGATGAGCCGATTGCGGCAGATTTGCCTGTTAAGGTCGATGCGCCTGTTTCTTAAGGCGTTGTTATCATTATATAATTTATACAAATTTTCTTTTCACAAGACCAGAATGCTATAATTTTAGTATATGGCAGGAGAGGGATCTTCATGAAAAAATACAGTCAGTTTCCAGCGCTTTTCGGACTGTTCTTTCTGGTTATTTTGTTCTTACCGGATATTGCGCATGCTCTTCCTAAGGGGGGTGAAACCCCGGAAGGCACGCTTGGCGCCGTCATTGTAAATACCATTAAGTCTTCGAATAACATTCCCGGTTTGTTGACGGGACTGTCCTATTTAGCAGGAATTCTTTTTGGCGCCTGGGGGATTTTCAAGCTCAGGGAGCATGTCGAGGCGCCGCAGCAAGTACCGATCTGGGATCCGGTGAAGAGGTTTTTTGCCGGCGGCGCTTTCTTATCCCTGCCGATGCTTATTGAAGCGGTGCAGGATACAGTGGCTGAGGGCCTTGATCCCGTCAGTACATCAAAATTTTCAACAGGCGGTGTTTCCGGTGGTGGGCTGGATGCGATGATGGTTAGTCTGATGACCAATCTCTGGGCGCCAATGCATTATCTGATTGTCAGTTTTTCTTATTTGGCCGGAATTATCCTCGTGATGATCGGTATTTCGCGCTTCCTGAAATCAGAGCAGGAAGGCGCGCGCGGTCCAACCGGGATCGGAACAATCATGACATTTCTTGTCGCCGGTGCATTATTCTCAATGGATAAAATGGTTGCAGCGATATCAAAATCCTTATTTGATTCAACACAGATTAAAGTAACCGCTGACCTTGTTTACAAAGAAGGTCTCAATGGAACAGAGCCGCATATTGAAGCCGTCATTTCCGCCGTAGTTGCCTTTGTAATGTTACTCGGCTGGATTAGTATTGTCCGCGGCTTTTTCATTATTCGCGGGGTTTCCGAAGGGAACTCACAGGCCTCTATTATGGCCGGCATGACGCATTTACTTGGCGGCGGCCTTGCCGTGAACCTTGGTCCTGTCATTAACGCTGTGCAGGAAACACTCGGCATCGATAAATACGGGATTACTTTTGGATAAAAAGATTTAAGTTTACCTCCCTGGTACCTAGCGGCCTTTATTCTTTTACTTGTCTTTCTTAGTAAAAAGAATAAAGGCCCTTTTTTTGAACTGCCAATATTTCATTTAGTCGTCGTTGTTTCGTCGCTCGTGTGTTATTCATACACGTCGCTCCTTACGCCTAGTCTAAATGAAATATTGTTTGTTCGTTGGGTAAAAAGTTTAAAGGGCGTCGGCGCCTTCTTCACCGGTGCGGATCCGCATGGCGTTTTCAACGCTCCAGACAAAGATTTTGCCGTCTCCGATTCGTTCCGTATTGGCGGCGCTTTGAATGGCCTTTACAGCTTTTTTGACCATTTTAGCGGGGACAACAATTTCAATTTTAACCTTGGGCAGGTAATTCACGTCATAATCCGCCCCGCGATAGGTTTCCGCCTGACCTTTCTGGCGGCCAAAACCGCGCACTTCGGTGACGGTTAAACCTTCAATCCCAAGCTCTGTTAAGGCTTCGCGCACATCATCGAGTTTAAAAGGCTTAATGACGGCCATAATCATTTTCATGGTTTCTCTCCTTGCGCTTTATCGTCTATATTTAGGTGTATCATTTTAACGCGCCAGGCAAAAGCCAGATTTTAAAGAGGGTCTTATGTCAGTTCATCAACCGGAAAAATATCCTGAAAGCGGTCAGGAAGCAGATGCGGACGTTATTATTATTGGCGGCGGTCCTTCCGGGTTGACCTTATCTATTCTCCTTGGTTCCCAGGGTGTGCGTGTGATTTGCCTGGACCGTGAAGAGGTCAGCAAAACCCTCGAAAAGAGGTTTGATACACGGACAACGGCCATTTCTTACGGCTCCATGAAAGTGATGGACCGCGCCGGATTCTGGGAAGAACTCGAACCGAAAGGCTGCCGTATCGAAGATATCAAGATCACGCAAAACGGCTCACCGACATTGCTAAATTTCCTGGCGCAGGATGTGAACGCCAGAGCTTTTGGCTGGATTTTCGAAAATAAAGATATGCGTGAGGCGATGTACGGGACGATCGAAAAAACGCCATCTATCACTCATGAGGGCGGGGTTTGCGTCACCAGGATAGATTTTTATGATGATCTGAACAGCGTGACGTTACAGGATGGCCGGACATTTTATGCGCCGCTGGTTATCGGTGCGGACGGGCGCGGATCTTTTACGCGCGAGGCTTTAAAAATCGGCGTACGTCAATGGTCCTATCACCAACAGGCGGTGATTTGTAATGTTGTGCATGAAAAACCACACCATAATATGGCGCTGGAGGATTTCCGCGCGGACGGCCCGTTTGCCATGCTCCCCATGAATGATAATGCGCAAGGCGCTCACAGATCCGGCCTTGTCTGGACAGAGGATACACGCAGCAGGGAGTCTCTGATGCAACTTAGTGATGAAGATTTTCTTGCGGCTTTGAATGACCGTTTACCGGCGGAATACGGGCAGGCTACGGCAATTGCCGGGCGCGCGGCCTATCCGCTCGGTCTTATTCATTCGCACCGCTATACGGGGCACCGCACCGCGCTGGTTGCTGATGCAGCGCACGGGATCCATCCAATTGCCGGTCAGGGCTTAAATCTCGGCCTGCGGGATGTGGCGGAAATCGGAGACAGGATTATACAAGCTCATAAAGCAAAGCAGGATGTTGGCAGCGTAGATCTTTTAAGCGCGTATGAACGGGCGCGCCGCCCGGATAATATGTTGATGGCCGGGGTTACGGATGCGCTGGTGAAGCTTTTTTCCCGTCGTTCAAAATTACTTTCACCGCTGCGCGCTTTTGGTTTGAAAATGGTAGAACGCTCTCATCCGGCGAAGCGGTTTTTTATGCGCCAGGCCATGGGAACGGCAGGTTTGATTCCCGACATGATCAAAGACGAGCATAAAAAAGCGTCTTAATCTTCGATGCTTTCACGAAGCTGTAATTCAATATCCGGCCGTGGTGGGGGCAGGTCAAGATTGGGCTCGGACATCATGATGATCGGAATGGTCGGGTTAAATTTATCCAGGATCTCCTGATCGACTTCTTCCCGGTTAATCATGACATTTTCAAGTAAGATCTGACCGGTTTCATTCTTAAAGAACGCGCATTCAATCATGTCAAATCTGTGCTGACCGAACGGATCAATTTCTGAATAATAAATCCGCACGCCGCGCGGATATTGTTCGACGCGTTGCCGGCGGATCACTTCCGGGTAGGCAATGTTTTGTTCTAAAAATGTATTGCAAATACCGTATAGAATTGTGCCCTGCCGGGGGTTTCCGCAGGCAAACATAATAATCAGGATCAACAGCAAAAGGAAAATTGTTGCCCCTGCCGCCGCGACTTTGCCGCGATGATATTGCGGTTTTGGAAGATTTATTTTTGATGCGGTATTATTGGCCATGGCATCTTACCTATGCGTCCGGTTTTTTATCCGGACTTTCTTTGCCCTCTTTTTTAGCCTGCGCTTTTTCTTTGGCGGCTTGTGCTTCCTGCTGAGATTTCTGGAAAGCGTCTTCAGCCGCTTCCAGTTCAGCGCGCATGCGCTCTTCTTCTTCTTTACGTTTGGCATGTGCTTCAGCAGCTTTTGCCGCAGCAATGGCTTCAGGTGATTGCATTTTTGAACCGGATGCTTCTTCAAGTTCATCCACGATATCTTCGATCACCTGTTTTAGCGCCGCGGACCGGGCTTCCCCGCGTTCGGAAAGTTCAATCACCCGGCGTTTAATTTCATTACGCGCACTGCCCGAAGGGAAGTTTGCGGCCAGAACCTGCCGCGCACGGCTGGCACCGAGCCGTTCGTAAAGCCGCGTGCGAATGGCAACATCTTCCGAAGAGGTGGACAGGGCCCAGATTTCGATCGGGCCGAGCGTGTTAAAGAGGAATTGTTCATAGCGGCCTTCCACTGTTCCGAGAACGAACAGGACGGGCGCGCCGCCGGCTTTCGGACCGGTCAGCTTATAACGAATGACATTCCGCGCTGTATCGGACAGGCCGAATTTTTCACGGATATTATCAACGGCCTGATCTGAAATCGCCGCGCCGAGCACCCACACCCCTGTGGCGAGGTCAATCATATCATCATCAAAGTCATCCAGAAGCTGTGAGGACAGGGCGATTTGCACCCCGCGCTTCCGTCCTTCACGCACGTCCCGGACAAGCTGCGCGCGAACAGATAACGAATTCCCGGTGCGGTGATATTCGTCGTAGCAAAGCCGCTTTGGCGTTTCCATGATGTCCTGCAGGCGGGTTTCATGCCACATCTGGTATTTCTCAGGAATGGAGGTAATCATTTCCGGGCCCATCCACCAGTTGCGCACCAGCACATGCCGGGCGAGAAGATACATCACAGCAGTTTGACGGTCGGCAGTATCATCTCCTTGCGGTGAGACGTCCATCAGGTCGAGCGAACAAATCCGGGAATCGGAGACATCGAATTTTGTTACCCCGGCCAGGATCGGAAATTCACGGATAGATGAGGTAATCATCCGTTCAAAAGCGTTGATGACATTTTCCGTTGTCAGACCGACCGCCGTTTGTTCAAGCAGGGACCTGATTTGCGGGCGGCGCGAGGCAGTAATTGCATCGGCAAGCGTGGGCGCGGCATGGCGCTGGGCCAAAATCGCCGTATGTGTTTCGCCTAAATCAAACAGCCGGTCGACAACATCCCACCAATAAGGGTCGGACGGCAGGTGCAGATTGTGCCGTAAAATAACGTCATCGACCTGCACATCCAGACGCGGCAGGTAAGGCCGCGGCTCGGCATTGGCGGCGCCGTCATCACGCCAGCGGAACATTTCATCAACGACAAGACCGGCAAGTTGCTGGATCCCGTCATAGGGGCGTTCATGTCCCGGCGCCGTACAAAGCAGCGTTAAGAGTTCAACGAGGTAGCTTCTTTCATCAATCAGCGGATAACGGCAGCCGAGCTGCGTGTCAAACGGGTTGACCGCAAAATCGTTGGTCATGCGCATCCGGTAATGGGTTGCCTCGTGCTGGCGTTCTTCAGGCAACGCTTCTTTCACAAGGGAGACCATCCCGGAAGAGGACGGGCCGATATCAATCACTGCAATGTAAGGCAGCTTGGCCATCCCCGGCGTGAGCACGCAGCACATATTCATGGAGTTCAGCAAGACGGATTTACCTGCACCGGGCTGCGCGAACATCAAATCAAACCATGTCGTGGTCACGTTCGTTCCTGTCTGGTACGGCCAGACTTTTCCGTCCGGTGTCCGGAAGAGCATTGATCCCTGTTTGAATGGCGAAGATGGCCGCTGCCAGGGCATTAGCTTCATCACTTCATACATTGGCGCAACGGCTGATGGCGCACTTCCCGCGCAGTGAATGCCCATGGCTGAAGACATCACACAGTCGAGCGGATCACCGGAAAATTCAGAGATTTGGCAATAACCCCAACTTTCTGCGGCCTGCACGAGGTTTGCCAGGCGGTCCTGTAACAGGTTCGGGTTATCGCGCGGAGCCCAGGTTGCAAAAGACACACGCAGGCGCACAACGGGTTCTTTCCGGGCCAGACGCTGTAATCCTTCAAGCGAATATTTGATTTGTTTATTGGTGGCGTTTGTCACACCTAAAATTGTGGCCACAAATGTTCGCAGCGCTGTCGAGTAAGCGCCGCCGCCTTCAATCATAAAAGAAATCCGGTAGGGTACTTTTGCTTCAAACAAACGGTTTAAGAGCATTGGAAACGGGCTTGGATCCATCGGTGCCAAGGTCATATCCGCGCCGGCCCAAAGCAGGTCTCCGATCCGCACGGTATATTCATTCATCACATAAGCATCAGCAAGAGACAGTTGCTGGCGCAAAGACGGCCAGAGGATTTCAGACATATCGGTCCGGCTCATTGGCGCGCGCGGGGGAATTTTATCACCGGGCAAACAAGCTTCCCAGTCTTCATGGGCTTTGCTGGGGTAAAGATTATTTTTAACGGCCCGCAGCGCATCTTTGACGTCCAGAACTTTTGCACTCATTCCAAGTTCGTCGAGGGAGGACATCATGGAGGCAACATAACTTTGGTGACGCGTTCCCAGACCTGATAAAGCCGCCAGCGGGTATTGCGCGTATCCGGCTTTGACCCATTTTTTCTTGCGCATTTCTTCAGTAGCGCGTTTCGTTTCATTTTTGGTCAGGGCGGACGGACGTGTCCAGAGGACAAAGTAACATTCTTCGTAAGAGACAAAGCGGGAGAGGTGGCGCACCCGTTCATCAAAAACGTCCGTCACTTCCAGATCGCTATCTTCCGCGGTCGTCCGAGCAGGTTTCACCATTTTTTCCAGATATGATTTAACCCGGTTGGGATCGCGGACAAAATAAACCTGCAGAGCATGTCCCTGGCGGTCAAATCGTGCACCGATTTTAATCGTGGCGGCCTCGATCAGGTAGTTATATTCCTCTTCCCCGATAATCTGACGGCTACCGTCAATTTTGACGTAGGTCATCAGCGAGCCATCTGAAGCGACAATGGTTGTTTCATCTTCAGAGGTTTCAAGACGGATAAAGGTTTCAATCGATTGCTTGAATGCAACCTGAAACGGGGCCAGAATTTTATCAATAAAGCGCATCTAGACGTTTCCTTTTTCTTTTGCACACCGTTCCTGCGCTCCTCAAGTAGGCTTTCTACTCAGCGTCGCTTGTGTCTTGTGCAAAAGAAAAATCAAACGACTATTAACTTTTTTAAACCCATTGGTATTTTTCCTCACAAATAACAAAAAACCGAATAAAATCAGTTTCTAACAGAATATTATACTCTGGATCATAGAGATAGGGGAAATTCTATTCCTGCCGGGAATATTTCGGGTTAAGCTGCCGCCTGGTTGACCTTGGCGTAAAAGTTTTTCCACTGGGCGGGCGGTTTGCCGCCGAAGGGCCCGTCTTTGGACCGCCAATAGGCTAAAATCTGCGGGAATTGATTAAATTCAAGTTCGCCTTCTTTGATGATTCTCCGGTCCAGCGGGAACAGACGGACACCTTCAAGTTTTTCACTTCGCCTTGCATAATGGCGCGGCCCTAAAAAATCACGCATGACAGTTGCCAGAATATAAGGATCATCCGTCCCTAAACGTTCTTTGGTCACTTCACGCCGGTCAATTAGTGTCTTATAGGCGGCCTTTGCTGTTTCGGCCATAGAACCTTGTGAAATCCGCGCCACATAGATTGCCCGTGCAGTATGGTGGAGCTCAGCCTGTGACATTTCAGGCAGCCAGATCAGGACGCCTGAGCGCATCAGGCTGGTCTTTTCCAGGTCAAAGCACTGATTGCAAAAAATGCAGGATGTTGCCAGATTATCCAGCTTTGTGTTGTCCGGGTTTCCATCCAGCGCCCGTACTTCCTGATATTTTTGGGATTTAAAACCGCAAAACCGGCAAGTATGGGAATCCCGCTCCAAAACTTTTTGTTTCAGCTCGGGATCAAGATCTTCTGAAAAAGCTTGGGCACCGGCCGAAACCCGGCCAATGCCCATTGTTATTGGTAGTAAATTCATCTGTAGAGTTTACTTGATCTGGGAGAAGCTTTCTACCCCGTCAAGTGAGATCGTTTGTGCCCCTGTTCCACGGCCGATTGTGTCCTGCATCGCTTCATAAACGATTGGCAGACCAAACAGACCACCACCGGCTGCCAGACGGATTGCACCGTGCTGAAGCGGGGTTTGACCAGGGTTTTCCACGTGATCTTTAATTTTCAGAATTCCCAGAACACCAAGCAGAATTCCCATCATGTAGGATACTCCTGTCAAAAGACCCGGAAGCTCCTGAATGGAGTCTGTAATGTTGCCTGAAATTGCACTGAAACCTTCGCCGCCTGTGCCGTCTTGATTTTGCGCATGAGCCTGCTCAACACCGCTCACCAGGCCGACAAAAATCCCTGCGCTTGCATATAGCGAGGCTTTTTTAAGTGTTTTCATCATTGTCGTTTCTCCTTGTTAAACTTTTAGACCAAATACTAAACCGCTCTAATTTGCTCTCTCCTTTAAGAGTATAACGCATTTAAAATAAAGAACGCCAATTTCGGCTTTACGTTTTTCACCGATAAAAACGGCGATCTCTATAATGCATAGTTTATTACATCATATTTGACACAATTCAGGCAAATTTTAAACCACGAAAATCGTCAAAATAGGGTATAAATATCTGATATATATAGATATATTTTTTATAAAAAAGTGTCCAGAAAGATGCCTTAAAATGGTCAAAATATGGCAAAATTGTGTCAAACGGGCTTTTTCGGGTGGTTTTACTGGTTAATCCGGCCTTTTGTTCCCTGCACGACCCAACGCCCATTCGTAAAGGAAATATCAGTAATCCGGCCAATTCCGGAAAGCGTATCACCTACCACCAGGCTTTGCATGTCCCGTTGTCCCGGACGGGAAACCCAGGCTTTACCGGGCTGCGCGGCGCGCAGAACCCACCGGCCAGACACAGGCGCAGTAGACGCTTGACGCTGCGCCGGCGGTTTTTGGGAAGATGTCTGGGCCGATTGCGTTTGTTGACGGACCTGCTCTTCTTCCTGCTGGCGCCGCGCCAGTCTTGTTTCTTTTTGCTGTTGCAGCAGCTTTTCTTTGAGTGCCTCAATTTCTTCCTTCAGGGAGTCAATTTCTTCCTGAGCGGCTGTATTTTCGCTGGCTGTTTTGTTTGCTTGTTCTTCAAGAGGGTTTTCTTGAACTTGCTGTTCTTCAGAAGCATCATCGGTTTTGTCGGGCATAATCCTTGTGATGACTTTGTTTTCGTCCTGATCAACTTTGTCCTGCGTTGTTTCAGCAGCTTCCTGAGGAGAATCATTGTCCTCAAAACCTAAAGAATCATCAAAGCCAAAAGAATCTTCTGCAGGAAGGATGTCATCCTGGATACTTTCTTCCTGCGTTGTTTCTTGCAGCGCGTCTGAGGTCTCTTCATCGCGGGCCGCCATGGTTTGTTCCAAAAGCGTTTGTGCCTTGTTTGTCTGTGTTTCTTCGTCCGGGCTGCGCGGGACCTGGTTATCGTCGGGGTTTTCATTGTCCGACAGATCAACGAAACCTTCAACTTCCGGCATCGGCGTTAAAACATCTTCACTTGTTTGTTCTGTTTCCTGCGCGATTGGCACAGGCATGGGCGGCGTATCCTGAGCGGCTTCAGATATTTCCTGTTTGTCTTCCGGCGCCATGCTGCCCGGATCGTCTAAAAACCCTTTTCCGATTTCCAGTGTTTCCGGCTTATCCTTTTCCCCTTCCTCTTTTCGACCGAAAATCGGGCCGTCTGTTGAGCCTGTCATGCTGAGGGCGGTTTTAAAATGTTCTACGGCTTCCGGGCGGTTGATATAAACCTGGTAGGCTAAAACAAAGAATCCGGCAATGACGGCGCCCGTGATTGCCATTTTGTTAAAGTCCCAGCTTTTCTTTTCCCCCTGGATCAGGTCTTCATCAGGTTCGTCGTAAAGACCCTCATCCCAGCCATCATCCATAAAATCATCATCGATATAATCGAGATCGGTATCGTCCGCCGGTTCATCATAATAACCACCAGGCGTTTCTTCCTGCTCATCGTCGAGGAGAAAATCGTCGTCAAAATCGTCAGGGTTCTGATCGCTCATATCTTAAAATTTCCGTTTCTTCAGGCGGTTAAAGATACACGGCTTTTAATGCGGTTTCTGTTCGCATAAGCAACAGCCCTCTTATTTATAAGAAATTGCCGCCCGCTTCAACTGCGTTTGTGACCTTGTTTTTAAGGACCGCCTAAAAATCTGTGTGTTGTATCAGGCTGAGCGATCTAAGGCTGCGTATTTACCGGGACGGTCTGGCCGGCCTGCGGCTCTAAAACAGGAGAAACGAACAGGATACCAATCGCGGTTCCTGCGGCCACTCTGAGCATGGGCTGAATACTCGCGGCTTCCTGTTTTAAGAGTTCAGCGGCTTCTTCCCCTGCCTCTTCAATCCCTGAAGCAACCTCTTCTTGTGTATCGGCATCCTGTGTGCTTTCTGTGACGGTTTCACCGGAAATAGTCACAGTTGTTGTACCAGACTCCGAGATTGCTTCGGTCAGGCCTTCAACAAATTCGGCAGCCATCGGCAGGATGATCCGGCTGAAATAACGCCTGTCTATTTCCGTAACGACACCAGGGAGCGTTGTATTCGGATCCATTGCAATCGCATCAACACCGGTTGCCATGCCGTCAATTGTCATCAGGTTGAAGTTCAGCGTCAAATAATCACGCGTTGCATTGAAACTTCCGATCAGACGTGCACCGCGATATGGGCCGGACATCACTTGCGCCAGAATAGGGCCGGGAGCGTCTGTATTTGCTTCTGTCAGGAGCTGGGCATATTCAATTGTTCCGGCCGGGATCAGGACGTTTTGAACGGTTTCAGGCTCAGGAATTGCTTGTTGAAGCGCGGCAAGGCGCGCTTCTTCCTCTGCGCGTTGCTTCTCTGCAAGGGCATCAAGATAGATCATATCGGTTATTTTTTTATAATGCGGCGGCTTGATTGCCTGATTGGTCAAAACCGATTCCATTTGCAGGGCCATTGCCTGCGATAAGGCATTCACGGCAGGGGTTCGCGTGTCAGGCGGCGGCGGCGGCTCAGGTTCGACAAATTCCTGCTCAACAACCTGCTGCTGACGGATTCGTTCTTCCTGCATCCGGCGCCAGCGCTCCAGCGGATCCTCTTCAGGTTCGTTCTCAATCTGCAAAGGCAGGGTCCCTTTTGGCGGTTCGACCGGCATCGGCACCGCGCTTTCATTTTGCTGCAGCGCTTCTTCCGTGCGGCGGACATTTTCTTCTTCAATGGCTTGCTGGAAAGCCGGCGTCACTTCCGAGGTTCCGGGCGCTTCGGTGACATCAGAGCTGCGCGTTACTTTTGACACAGGAAGGCTTGCATCACGTCCACCAAACAGGATAATCGCGGTGACAATCAGGATAAAGACGGCAAGAATAACCCCGACTTTAACCATCGGGTTATTTTTCCAGAGATCAGCCAGCGTGCCTTTTTCACTGTAATCGTCAAAGCCGCTATCATCGAAATCATCGATGTCCAGATCTTCTATCTCGTCGTGATTATCATCACTCATCGAAAATATCCTTTTTCTCTGTCAGCGTTGCCCGCTTGAACTGCCCCTGGTCAGACAAGAGTAAAATCGGCGTCTGATTCAAAGCGTAAACATTCATCCCGTCTGCGGAGGAGACTGAGCTTTCCCAGCCCGGCGAGAGGAGTGTCAGAGGCGTACGTACGTACGTCATGGCGCCCATACGATAAGCAGTTGTCCGTCCGTCAACGCCTGATACATTCAGGGCTTGCGCGCCACTTGGTGGTGCGCCGTCCAAAACCGCCGTTAAGGTTGTACTTCCGGCAACCAGCTGCGTTCCGCCTTCCATCAGCTGGGCTTCCGCAAACGGGCCAAATTCAGGGACACGTGCATCGACGCGGTAGTGAACGCTCTCCCGTCCAACACGGACCGCAAATGTGATTGGCGTTTTCAGAGTCAAAAGGCGGATTGAGAGGTTCCCATATGTAAATTTCGCCATTGGTGTAATGCGAATGATGTGACCGCCTTCTTCCGGTTCGGTTAGCTCAAAATCACCGGCCCAGGTAATATCCTGGATTGGCCAGGGTGCCCCTGTGATATCCAGAACGTTCAAAGTTGTCACATGACCAATAGCGGTTTTAATTGTTGGCGGCTGGACGCCGGGATCCATAGAAACTGTTAAAACGCTCACTTCGGGAGAGGGGAGGTCATAAATAGGTCCCTGCGCGGCTTCTTCTGTCTCATCATAATAGCGCAGCAGGCTTTTAATGTGGTTTGGCTTTAAGGGAAAAAGCCCGGTCACAGCGGCATCAAAGGCTTCCCGGCGGATATCTTCTATCATTGCTTCCTGATTGACGCTGTCGGCCGGGTTGTCTCCCGGATAAACAGTGATGTTAGATTCGCCAATGAGCGGAAAACCCTGGGCACGGATTTTCAACTCCGTGACATTTGGAAGCGCTTCATTTTCATTTGTCTGCGCGGTTTGTTCCGTTTGTTCTTCCTGCTGCGTTTCTGTTTGTTGTTGCTCTTCTTGCTGTGCCGGTGCTTGCTCCTGTTCCTGGTTTTCAGGGGCATTTTGGCCAAGCATATCCTGCGCTGATAAAAGCTCTTCAGAAGGCATACCAGCATTTTGGTCTTGTGCGCTGGCAGGCCCGCCGCCCAAGGCCAGCACAAAAGCCAGCATCAGGGCAGGGTATAAAACGGTTTTATGTCGCAGTTGCAGGTGAATCATAAATTTACTCTTATTAGCAATTCATACCATGTCCATTGAAATCCGGGCAAGAATCTGGCGGGTGTTTAAAGATTTTGTACCCAGATAATGCCGGGCCTGAAAAATCCCGGCGCGGCGCACAGATTGTCCTTTTATTTATCCGGGAACAGCAACCCACTGCGCAATGCCAACACCGTTCGGGCTCTCAAGACGTGGAACACGGACAACCACAAGTGTGACCAGCCAGTTGTCATTTCGCTGCCGGGAGCCGGATTCATACGTTAAAACCATTGGAATTTGGACGACCCATTGATAGGTCCCGTCAATGATGCCTTGCGATTGCAAGACAGGCGCGCCGCGCGGCGCAGCCGTTACTACCTGCGTATTTTCTTCAATTGATTCGATAATCCGGGCTTTTTGCAGCGCGCCGGTAAAGCTTTCCCACCCGCGGCTGGTAAAGTGGCGCGAGGCTTCCTGCAGCCGCCGGCGATAATCATTAAAGCCGAATGTCATCACTTCGGTAGAGGCCTGCGCTACCCAGGACATCAGGGCCGGTGTGCTTAGATTCGGCTGCGTCAGAGACACCATCGGAATCAGGCGCCCATCCTCTGTGGTTGCAAAATAGCGGTTTTCCGGCTGGTGAACATGGACGACGTAAAACATCACCATAATCAGGCCAACGATAATAAAGCTCTGGATCACGGCGACCCGCAGGGCAAGACGGTAACTGTCACGGTAAAACTCGTTACGCAAAACAACGCGGCCGAGCATGGACATGTCCTCGCTATCGGCCTTTGTTTTGGCAGATTTTTTTGGTTCTCCGGCCGCCGGACCGCGCCGCGGCGGGCCTTCTTGAGCCGGATCAGAATCGCTGGTTGTCTGGTCGTCTGTCATGGTTCGTCAAAAAAACAAAAAAGCGCACGAAAAGAATGCGTTATATAGTATGACCTATAAAAACGCCGGACAAAACTACTTTCTTCATCTCTTTGTTTATTGGACCATATTATCCCTGCCTGTGACAAATTTGGGGGATTCCCGCAAAAGGGATTTTTCTCAATTAAATCAGGGAACAATCTTCAAAAGCAGTTTCGTGCGTTTTGCATTTCAAATATGCTAGACTTTATAAAGGGAATGAAAACGTAAAAGAACAACAAATGCTGCTGGACGAACCGAAACATAAAGGCTCGGGGCCTGATCCTGTTTTGAGGGATTCTCAAGGCCGTTTGGGTGCGCGAAGCGGGTACATAATTGTTTTTTTCGTTCTGATTTTTGCTCTTGCCGGAAAAGCCTATGCGTTTTCTTTTTCCGCTTCCACGCATCTTGAAAAGATCGAAGAACTGACCCGGGCCGACGGGTCACATGTTGTGCAGGTTGCTGAGGGTCCTAAAGCCAGTTCGGGTGGAAGCAGCACTTCGGGCGGAAGCAGTAGCTCGGGCGGCAATCCAGGTAGTCCAACTGATCCGAGTTTAAATAATTCCCCGGATTTTTGTCATCCGTCTTCTTCAAGTAGCAGCTCATCGTCATCGTCTTCCTCTTCGTCCTCTTCGTCATCATCGTCGTCGTCATCCTCCTCCTCCTCCTCCTCTTCAAGTGGCGGGGGCGATAACCGTCCTGATGACAATAACCAGAATTGTGAAAAGACATGTCCGGGATGCTGTAGTTGCCACAATCCGATTGTAACCAATCATAAGATTATTCGTATCCATGTGTCCGCGGAGTTTGAAAAATACCGCAACTGGCTTGTCAATGAATGGTGGATCGCAACCATGGTTCCGGCGCTGAAGGTTATGACGTCGCAAATGACGGCAGTGGCAATGAAGCAGACAATGATGATTGGAACCTTGCTGGATGCCAAGCATCAGATGGAAACGCAAAGGCTGTTTCAGGAAATGACAGCACAGGCACATAAGGATTACCATCCGTCCCAGGGGCTGTGTGATTTTGGGACAAATGTTAGAAACCTGGCTGCATCGGAGCGGATGGCAGATTCTGCGCATGTTGCACTGGCCCAGCGGATGCAGCAGCGTCAGTTGATGACGGGTAAGGTTGTCTCGATGCGGGGCAAGCAGTCAGACAAAGATAGCAGGCTGAAAAAGTACCGGGAGACATTTTGTAACAAAGAAGATAACGGCAAGGGTCTCAAAGATTTTTGTGCCGGGGGTAAAAAACGGCCTAATGCCGATATTGATTTTACCAATACGGTTGAGAATGCTTTAACGCTTGATCTGGATATGAGCTCGAACGGCGTTCAAACAACCGAGGATGAAGAAGATATTCTCTCGCTGTCGGCTAATTTGTTCGGCCATGAAATTATTCCTTACTATGACGCCTCGATGTATGCATCATCTGACGGTGAGCCGCGCGAAGATGCACTTCCCTGGTATATGAAAGCGCGCTCTATTATCGCCCGGCGTGCGGTCGCGCAGGATACGTTTGCAGCTTTGACGGCCATGCGTGCTAAGGGAACATCTAACGGTATTGCGTTTTTAAAAGCGATTGTCAAAGAGCTTGGGCTAAGTGAAGACGAGATTGATAAATTTGTCGGCGAGAATCCAAGTTATTTTGCACAGATGGAAATCCTGACCAAAGAGATTTTCAAAAATCCGAGTTTTTATGTCGACCTGTATGACAAACCAGTCAATGTCGAGCGGAAAGCCGCTGTGCTGGATGCGCTTGGGTTGATGCAGGACCGTGATATTTATCAAAGCCTGCTCCGGTCAGAGGCCAATCTGGCTGTACTTTTGGAAAACCATCTGCACCGGGAACAGCAACGTGTCAGTGCGCAAATCCGCCGCGTGGCTGGAAAAGGAAAAAAGGCTAAATGATGACCATATCTTTTCCTCTCTGTTTTCGTGTTTTTGGCTTTGTTTTTCTGGCTTCTATTTTTTTACATGCCTTGCCTGTTCAAGCTGGTCTTTTGAACGCTGAAAATACAAATAATCCTTCAACCGATCCAATACCGAGCCCTTCGACATCGTCGAAATGTAAACCAGGGACATCGGCACCTAGTAAAGATTGCCAGTTGACAAAAAATATGACCCATACGCATGTCAGTAAGTTTGCAAGTGGTCGCCCAAATACAAGCGGTACGCATTTTGGAATTGATCTGTTTATGCCGCACGGGAAAGAAGTTGATTTGCCACAAGGATGTAAAATTTATCCCTGTAAAGCGGATGGTTCGACGGGGGCGTGCGATGGAAAAAAAGCTGATAATGGAGATTACGTTCTTTTCGTACAAAATTCCGGGAAAGACAAAGGATACGGAACATTCATGCTGTTTGATTGCAGTGAAATTGCTGGAGGCAATGATGTTTGTGTCCGGTATGCGCATCTAGAAGGGTTCAACTCCGATTCGCAAAAAGCGATTAACGGTTCTACCGGAAATGCTGGCGGTAATAAATCGAAAGCGCACGTCCATTATGAAATCATTATTGATGGTGAAGTAGTCGATCCGCCCTGCGTTTGGGGGGAATGGGGTCTTGCGGCAAATAATACATGTGATGTATCGACAGGTGGTTCGCCGGCAAATCTTTGTGATAAAAATATTCTTCAGGAACTGATCAAGGATGGGGTTAAAAAAAGAGGAAAGAGTGGTGACAATAGCTCCAGGGGGTGCTCAGCTGGTAAGGGGACTGATTATTCGCAATATGCAAACCAGGGAACTTTTGCCGGAAGTGGGCCGGGTAATGAAAACCCTACAAATATTCAGGCTATCAGCAATATTACTATTACTGGCGTTGGAACGGAAAATGCCCGTTGTGATACGGGTTGTTGTCCGTGCACGGATACGATTGTGTCTAATCATAAGGACCGGATCCGTCCGCATGTTGACGTGATTGACGGAAATGAAAAAGATAGCGAAAACAGCGAATTTGAAGAGCACCGTAAATGGCTTATCTATACTTATTTCCATCAGCATATTTTACGTGCAGCAAAAATGATGACCAGCCAGTTAACGGCTGTTGGTATTGACCAGGTTCAGGCGATTGGACGTTTGCTGGATGCCAAGCATCAGCTCGAAACACAAAGACTGTTCCAGCACATGAAAGCGCAGGCGCATAAGGATTATCACCCATCTGAAGGCCTTTGCAAAATCGGGACGAATGTCCGTTCATTAGCTGCTTCCGAACGTCTATCTGATCTAACTCACATTGGTTTGTCGCAGCAAATGATGCAGCGTTTATTGCTGTCGGGTAAGAATGCGGCGCAGGATGGCGTTTCATCTGACAAGGCTTCCCGCCTTGAGAATTTTATTGAGAAATTCTGCAATCCTAAGGATAACGGAAACGGGCTGAAGCTTTTATGCCCCGGCGGCGGTAAAAGAGATATGCGGAATACGGATGTGGATTTCACCCGCTCTGTTGAAACAAAATTAACCCTTGATCTTGATTTCAAATCGCCGGGGAACTCGTTGAACAATAATTCTTCAAGCGGCGGATCGTCAGCAACAAAAGATACAGAAAGAATGACAGCCCTGACGGCTAATCTCCTGGGGCATGACCTGTTTCCGAAAGTTGGAAAATCGATTTTAGCGGCGTCAGATGGAAGAGTTCGCCAGGAAGCTGTCAATCAATATATGAAGGCGCGCGCTATTTCTGCAAAACGCTCAGTTGCCGCAAACTCATTGGCGGCTTTGATTGCCATGAGGGCTTCCGGAGATCCTGAAGTGGCGCCATTTGCAAAAAAACTGGTGATTGAGCTTGGCATCTCAGAAGATGATATTGATGATCTGCTTGGTAAATATCCGAGTTATTTTGCACAGATGGAAGTACTCACAAAGAAAGCCTATACCAATCCGAATTTCTATACCGAGCTGTATGATAAACCGTCAAATGTTGACCGTAAAAATCTTGCTTTGCGGGCAATCGGTGTGATGCAGGACCGCGATTTGTATAAAAGCATTTTACGCTCCGAGGCCACGATGGCAGTTATTCTCGAGCAAATGCTGCAGGATGAGCATCGCCGTTTGCAGCTTAAATTTAAGAATCTGAATGATGATGTCAGGGAGGCGAATCAATGAGATTTATAATGTCTTTGATATTGTTTCTAAGTATTTTCTCATTCACTGTTTTGGGAACAACCAAACAGGTTCATGCGAATATCTGTAATTGTGCAAATTGTTGCGGTGTGATTGCACAATGTGCAAGTACCTGTGTGTGCACATCTGATTTACAAAGAGATGTGACAATGAAGCATATCACGAAAGCTTTTGAAGTTCACCGTTTATGGATGGTTGAGATTTTCTTCGGAGATAAACGGCCCGGTGTGATGAGCAAAAGCGGAGATGCTTCGATCCGTGACCGCAATGCCGGTCTTTTGGAAATGCTGGCAGTGATGGCAAGCCAGTTTACAGCGGCGGCTGTTGATCAGGTGATGATGATTGCTACGCTTCTGGATGCCAAACACCAGATGGAAACGCAAAGAGTATTCCAGAAAATGACCGCGCAGGCGCATAAAGATTACCATCCGTCAGAAGGGCTATGTGAATTTGGAACTGTGGCGCGTGATCTGGCGTCAGCACAGCGCAAAACGAATGCGGTTAAACTCGGCCTGGCAAACCGGATGAATGAACGCCAAAACCTGACAGGAACAACCACCAGTGAGAATGGTGATGAATCCGATATGTGGACTCGCCTGAATAACTTCGTTGAAACGTACTGCAATCCGTCTGATGGTGGGTTTAGTGAAGATGATGGATATGGCCTGGAAAATCTTTGCACGGACAGTCAAGCAGACAAGAAACGGTACAACAAGGATATTCATTATGCTCATACGGTTGGAACGCCGCTCACACTGGAGCTGGATTTTACGCCGAACAGTGTGGCGCCGACAACAGAAGATGAGCAAGACGTTTTAGCGCTGACGGCAAATCTCTTTTACAGCGATCCTTTGCCAAAACTTGATAGAAAAGTGTTGCTGACAAAAAAGAATGAGCCATCAGAAAATTCCTGGGTTTATATGGATTCCAGAGCGTTGACGGCCAAACGGTCTGTTGCCCAGAATTCAATTGCTGCAATTGCGGCGGAAAAAGCCGAAGGGAATGAAGAAGGCAAAACCTTTATTTATGCCGTCTTAAAAGAACTGGGCGGCGATTCACTGAGTGATGATGAGATTATTAAGCTGCTTGGTGAAAAGCCGAGCTATTTTGCGCAGATGGAAGTGCTGACCAAGAAAATCTATCAGAACCCGGTTTTCTATACCGAGCTGCTTGATAAGCCAGCCAACGTGCACCGGAAAGAGGTCGCCGTGCAGGCAATTGAGCTCATGCAAAAACGTGATATTTACCGCGCTCTTTTACGCACAGAAGCGCTTTATGCGACAATGGTTGAGGCGTCCCTGATTGATATTCAGCGTGAAGTTGAAACTGAACTTGACCGGTTGGATCAGAAAGGAGTGCTTAGAAAGAAATGATAAAACGCACTCTTTTCCTCATCTTTTTGTGTTTTGTAATGTTGGTTGTTCATGGGCCTGTGAACAGCGTTGTGGCCGAGCAGGCTAAACCAAAAGCTTCTTCTCCTAAAACAACGACGATAACAAACCCAACAGTGACGACACCTTCAAACACATTTGTACCGACATTTTCAAATAATTCGGTTTTTGGTTTTGTTGCGAATACAGCTCTTCGAACTGTTTTTCCCGGAACAAATCAGACATTTTTTGGATCAGGTTCCAGCCCGCTTACATTTGGATCAAGTTCCGGTGGGATCAGGTTCGGGTCAAGCTCGGGCATCACGCCCTATGGCACCAGCTCCGGATCCTCTCCGCTTGGAACGAGTTCAGGAACAAGTCCATTGGGTACAAGTTCTGGCCCATCAATTTCTATCGGCCCTGGTGGGATAAGTGTAAATCCATTAGGAACAAGTTCCAGTTCTGTACTGACAGGGCCGGGTTCCAATAACACCCTCTTAGGAGGGAACCCCAAAGCTCTTCTATCAGGAAGCTCTGGTGGTTTGGCAGGAGCAAGTCCAGGCACAATGTCGGCGACTACTACCACAACACCAAAAACAGGTAATCCGATTATTGACAGAATTTTAGGTACGCTTTTTCCAACGTCAACAGCAACGCCAACAACCCCAGATTCGACATCATCTTCATCATCATCTTCATCATCTTCTTCTGGAAGTTCCTCTTCTTCTTCCGGGAGAGGGGGGTGTATCTGTTGTAATGCTTTGAAAAGCGCGTGTGGTAATGATTGTGGCTGTACTTCAACGGTTCAGACTCTGCAGGGAACTAAAGGAACAATTCCATGGATTACTGACGAATTTATTCTCCATAGATTCTGGCTCGTTAAAATTGTTTGGGAAGGTCATATGCTGCCGGCAATGACTCATATGACCGAGCAGCTAACGGCTGCTGCGACATATCAGACTTTGCTTGTTGGCAGTATTTTAGATGCCAAGCACCAGCTGGAAACGCAGCTTTTATTCCAAAAGCTTCGTGCGCAGGCGCATAAAGAGTATCATCCCAGCACAGGCGTTTGTGAGTTTGGAACTAATACACGCTCTTTGGCGATGGCAGACAGAAATGCTGAATTTACACAGCTTGCACTGGCGGCACGCAATCTACAAAGAAGTCTGCTGTCCGGGGATATTGTCACAAACGGGGTCACTGTTGATTCGGTCAGCCGTTTGAAATCTTTCCGTGAAGTTTATTGTAATCCGGATGATAACGGGAACGGGTTAAAGCCGTTATGCGGTTCGGGCGGGAAAGATCCGGCGCGCTGGAACAAGGATATTGATTATACCCGTACAATCGATCGCCGCCACAGTCTGACAGTCGATTTCACGGAGGACAAGGTAGAAGATGATGAGGAAGATCTGCTCGCCCTGGCGGCCAATCTTTACGGTCATGAACCGCCGATGAAGCTTTCAGAACTGTATTTGGCATTTGAAAATGGCCAATATAAAACCGGCGGTGGTGAGGCTTATATGGATATCCGGGCGTTGGCAGCCAAGCGGTCTGTTGCGCATAACAGCTTTGCTGCTATTGCCGGAATGCGCGCGCAGGGCGGGAAAGAAGTCCAGCCCTATATGGAAGCGATCCTGAAGAATATGGGGATTCCGGATGAAGAGATTGAATTGATGCTGGGGGACAGGCCAAGTTATTACGCGCAGATGGAGCTTTTAACCAAAAAGCTTTATCAACGCCCGCAATTTTATTCTGAACTTTATGATAAGCCGGTCAATGTCGCCCGCCAGTTTACCGCGATGAAGGCGCTCGACAATATTCAAAAACGCGATATTTACCGCAGCCAGCTTCGCGCAGAAGCAACGCTCGCAACGCTTTTGGAAATGTATTTGCTTGATGATGCTGCCGCTGTTGCAACTGAACTTGATGCGCTTGAGCAAAAAGGCGTGCTGCGTAAACGGCCGGGAGGAAATTAGGATAAAAATGGAAATGCAACAACATAGACATAAAATGAAACGGGCAACGGTCTTTACGGTCGTTGTCATGGCTATGTTGCTTGGTGCCGGACTGTTTTTTGTTAAAACCGGAAATGATCACACAGAAATGAATGCCGGGCTGGACATGAAAAATAAAATCACAGGGCTTGGTGCAGATGCAGGTATCCGCGTACAGCTTTTACAGCCGGATCAACCGCCGCGTCATCTTTTGGTCCATAAAAACAGACCGGGTGATTTTAAGATTGAAACAGGTCTTTTAGAGTCTTCTTACCGTTTGAGTTTCAGATTAAGCGGCAGCACTGTTGATATTCGTGATGTTGTCATTGATGTTAATCAAAAGCGTGGTCTGGCGCGTATTATACTTGCCGGGTATGAACCGCGCCTGCCTGTTTCGCTGACCCATGACGGTCATATCGTAGAAGATCGCGTTCCTGCCGATTGGGCCGGGCGCCTTGAATTTAATCTGTCTGTCCCTGATGAAGAAGTACCGTCATTGCTGTGCCTGAACTGGCCGGAAAGTGGTGGCACAGGCCCGGCTTCTTTATGCCATGTGGCGGGCGGAAAGGAGGCGGTGTGAACGTAAAATACTTATCCGTTTTTGCAGTATTTTGTTTTTTATTTACAGCTAACTCTACCCTCCGACCGGTAGAAGCATACGCTATGGATGCTTCTGTTGAGCTGCAAAGAATTGATCGGTTTTTTGAGATCACCAGATCAAAAATCATCCCGGCTTCCAGTGGAACATCAAGCAGTGGCAGCAGTTCGAGCAGTGGTGGCGATGATAGCGGTAAGGGGGAAGAGTGCGATTGGACGGAATACAAAAATTCTTTATTCCAAACGGAATCGAAGGGAAGCGGCGGTTATACGGCGGTTAATACAAGTACATGTGCAACCGGAATGTACCAGTTTATGCCGGGTACTGCCAAAGGGCTTGATTCTTATAAACAGGCAGATCAAAGATGTAAAACCATGTGTAAAAAAGGGGTCGGTCTGGCGACAGAAGAATGCGGTCCCGTCCAAGAAGCCATGATGGATGAGTTCACTACGGAAAACTTGAAATATATTAAGACCAAAAAACCGGATTGTTGGGCAACCATTGGTCAGGAAGTAACGGGGCATCAATGCACAAAAAGTGGTGTAAAAACACTGACATGCAAAGTCACACCGTCAGGAATTTTGGCTGGTGCACATATTGGTGGTGCCGGAGGGGTCTGTAATACGCTGACTGGAGGTGCAGATATAGATGATTCGCCGTCGCATAATTGCAAAAAGAACGGCGGCTATGGAACCAGCCGACTCTACTATGTTTGTAAGCATGGTGGCAAACCTGTTCCAGGCGAAGAATGTACACCAAAAGAATATCCTTTAGTTGAAGGCGAGGTCCCTATCGATCTTGTTGGTCATGGTCCGGCTCATATTGGGCCACCGGTTACTCGTCAGCCGCCAGGTCCTATCCAAAAATCAAACTTTGCTGAAGGTTTGAGACATGTCTGGGTAGCTACATTGCAAATGATGACTTCTCAGCTTACAGCAACGATGGTTGACCAGGTTATGGGTGTGGGGATGCTCTTTGACGCCAAGCACCAGCTTGAAGTGCAGCGCGAGTTTCAGCGTCTGACCGCGCAGGCGCATAAGGATTATCATCCGTCCGCGCAAATGTGCCGTGTCGGGACTTTTGTTCGCCACTTGGCTGAAAGTGAAAAACATGCGGACATGACACAAGTCACAGTGGCCAACAGGTTAATGGACCGGGAGACGATCTCAGGGCGTGTGATCACACTGGAAAGCGATACAAGCGATTATAAGAGCCGTCTGAAACACTTTGCTGAAACGCATTGTAATAAAGAAGATGCCGGCGATGGGATGAAAAATCTGTGTAAGGATTCCAAGGCTACGGCAGAATGGAAAAATGCAGGTGTTGATTACACACAACGTGTGTCTGCGCCGCTGACGCTTGATATTGATTTTGTGGAAGGTGGCGAGCCGAACGAAGAAGAGGCAGCTTTACTCGCACTTTTGAATAATCTTTTTTATAACGAGCCATTCCCGGAGATTCCACCTGCCAAGACGCAACTCAAAAATATGAGCCAACCTTTGCAAAATATGCGTTCAATCATTGCAGTACGTGGACTTGCCCGGAACACAATCGCCAATATTATTGCAGAGAAAACATCCAGTCCGGAGACAGCTACGGCAATGCCGTTTATTCGGGCTTTGCTAGAAGAGTTCGGTCTGGAAGAAACTGAGATTGATAAAATGTTCGGTGAAAATCCAAGCTATCATGCGCAAATGGAAGTTCTGACCAAGAAGATCTATCAGCATCCAAATTTTGTTGTGAACCTGTATGACAAACCGGCGAATGTAAAACGGATGCGGGCTGCGATGCGTGCGATTAAGCTGATGCAGGACCGCGATATTCATGAAGCGATGATGCGCCGGGAGATGCTGCTCTCCATGATTTTGGAAATCCGCATCCGTGAATACCAGGCTGAGGTTATGGACGACATCCGCCGGAAACTTGGCGGCGGTGGTGGTCCACCCAGACGGCGGAATTAATCCGGACGACTAACTTCAGACCCTTAAAATTCCATAAGAATTCAGCTTTGGACTGGCACTATCCTTGCACACTTTCTCTTATCTAAAAGTGCTTATTTAAGAGTGAGTAGAAACTTAACATGACCTTTCAGGCTTTGAATTCGGCATTGAGCGGCCTGCGCATGGCCCAGCAGCAGTTGAATGTCATCTCAAATAACGTGTCCAATGTCGGCACGGAAGGCTACACGCGGAAAATTTTACCGCAATCCACTCAAGTTATTGATTCAACTGGAGAAATTATTGGTGTTTTGCCGGAAACACTGGTCCGTCATGTTGATCTGAACCTGTCGCGGGACCTGTGGACGCAAGTCAGCGCAGTTGAATCACTGGATATCAAAGCCACCTATATGGGGAATATTGAACAGTTTCACGGGGACCCCAGCAGTGAAACCACGATTGCGGCAGAAATTGCCCAATTGCGGGATGCTTTCAGCGCCCTGGCTGACATTCCTGAGGAAGAATTTTTACTGCAGTCCGTGCTTGATCAGGCACAAACGGTCGCAGGAAAATTTAACGATTTTAGCGACCTTGTCGTGCAGCAACGTAACGATGCACAGGATGAAATGGTCCAGTCGGTTGATCAGATCAATGCCTTGTTAACGCGTATTGCGGAACTGAACGGGCAGATCAAGGGAGCGGATAATCTGGGGCGTTCTGTCGCCGGCCTGCAGGATGAGCGGGACGAAGCCATTAAAGCCCTGTCTGAAGAAATCGAAATCTCCCTGTTCCAGCGCGGTGACGGGGTTATCGTTATCCAAACCCGCACAGGGGTACAGCTTGCTGATGAATCAGCCGAAGAACTTTATTTCAATCCCGGTATTATCGGTGCGACCAGTTATTATCCGGATAGTGTCGGCGCGCCGGGTGTTTATGTTGGCGGTAATCCGTCGACGAACCTGAATGCTGTCGATATCACGGCAAGCGGTGTTGGCGGACGTCTGGGCGGCTTAATCGAAGTGCGTGATGACATCATGCCGAAATACCAGGCGCAGATTGATGAACTGGCGCACAAGCTGGCGCTGCGTTTTGATGCGCAGGGTCTGCGTTTATTTACGGATCAGAGCGGTACGGTTCCGGTCGATACCGCGCCTGATCCAGCCGCGGGGCCGCCAGCAACTTCTGTAACCTATGTCGGTTTTGCCGGAACGATTCAGGTCAATGATGCGATTGTTGATGATAATAATTTGATTCAGCAAGGAACCTATACTTCTGATGTCACCATTCCGGAGGGGTCGAATGAAGTGATCCGGCGTGTTCTTGATTTCACTTTTGGTGATGTCAACTATCAGGAAGCGGCGGGGACGATTGATCTCAACTTTGTTGGGCCGGCGACCGATTTACAAAGCTGGCTTGGTCTGGCCTCACAAAATAATGTTGTCGCCGGGATTGATTTCAGTTCCTTTACAGAAATTGATGACGGGATTGCCGGGAATAATGCAGATCTTGCAGAAGCGCTGGCTCCGCTCTTTCCAAACTGGCCGGCGGACGATCAAATCCAGATTACTTTTGAAGAAGCCCGGAGCGGCCTTGGTCCGTCGACGATTACACTGGACCTGAGCGATGCGGATGCAAACTTCCCGATTGGCGGGGCGGTGACGGATGCGCTGGATCAGATTATCTCTGAAATTAACAGCCAGATTGGACTGGCAGGTGTGCCGGCAGGCCTGAATGCTGTAGCTTCACGTAATTCAAACGGCCAGCTTGTGATTTCCTCAAGTGGAAATATTACAATTGATGCCAGTTCTTTTGCCGGGGCAATGGGGACCACAGCAGCAGACGGCCTCGGTCTTGCGGAAGCAACCTATGTCACAGAAGATCCATATTTTGATGTGCAGGTTGGAAACCAGGATCCTGTTCGAATCACAATTGAACCCGGGGATGATGTCACAGATCTGGTTGATAAACTGGAATGGGATAGCACAACGCAGACAGGTATTCCCGGTCTTTATGTTGATTATGATGCAGGAGCCGGGACTATCACATTACGGCCCGGAAATGATGACAGTAATGGCGGTCCTGAATTTGGCGGTGATATTCGTTTGATTGGCGGACCGTTTACAACAAGCGGCGCTGTTGAGCCGACCATTGCCGCGCTTCCTGAGAGTGTCGGAATTATCAGCGCTCTTTTCGGAAGTTTTACAGTTAGCGGCGCAACAGTGAATGAGAATAGCGCAGTCCAGAATGTCGGCTATCAATCTGAAACCTTTAACGGATCGGGTGTTTTTGTGTCATTCCGTACGGAATATCTCGGACCCGGTGTAGATATTGAGACGGATATTTCAAATGCAGACAGCCTCATCGATTACGGTCAGAAGATCGTTAATAACCATGCCCAGGACCTCATTTTAACGCAAAGTACACAGGCTGATGAATCCACTTTACGGGATTTGTTTCAGCGTGAGCTTTTGGATGAATCGGGTGTGAATATCGATGAGGAGCTTTCCAATTTGATTGTTGTGCAAACGGCTTATGCGGCTGCTGCGCGCGCTGTGTCGGCGGCAGATGAGCTCTTTGAAGAGCTTTTAAACGCGATTCGATAGTTTTTGAAAGGAAAAAACCGTGACAAATATTTCAACAATGGGACAGGCACTGGATCAGATTTCACGTTTGAAAACGCAGCAAACTTTGCTTGATGATCTGAGTTACCAGCTGACAACGGGGTAAAAGACAAATAAATTTTCCGGGCTTGGAAATGATGTTCTGGCGTCCCAGCGCGCACGGGCAAATCTCCAATCTCTGGAAGTCTATGTCAGTAACATTAAAAACGCCGATCGCCGGATTAATCTGATGACGTCTTCTATTGCCAGTATTGGTGATCAGGCAACGATTATTCAGGATTCCCTGACGATTGCAATTCAGGAAGGGGATTATCCCGATCTCGAAACAATTCAGGAAACTGCGCGCAATGTTCTATCCCTGATTGAAAGTAATATTAATCTTCAAGATGGAGAGCGCTATCTCTTTGCCGGCGCTGATTCCAGCGTTAGACCCTATGAAAATACGGGATTATTCGATTCTTTTCTGGGTGAATTTATTCCTGATGAGACAGATTTAACAAACCCTCCTTTAACGACATCCGGTCTGATTGGTCAGTGGGGGGATGGCACCATTACGACAACGGAATTTATTACAAATTACCGTGCTGTGAATGAAACCGTCATGGGTTACTCGAGTTCTTTGAGTGCGGACTCAGCAGGGCGCGTTTTTGCGCGCGTCGATGAAGATACGGAACTGGATTATACTTTCCTTGGGGATGCGGATCCGATTAAGGATATCGTGATCGCCCTGAACGTCCTGATTGCCATGCCACCGCCTGAATATGCACCGGGCGCCCTCAACGATCCGACGGCAACAACATTTGGCGATGATACGCCGCCATTCCCGCCGGAAGAAAAGCAGGATAATTTCTTTGCCGTGATGAATGACCTGGCCAACATGCTGGCAACGGCAACAGATGATCTGGAGCAGGAATCCTACGGTCTAACTCTCGTGCAGGCACAGATCCAGCAGGTTGAGGAAGATTATACGCTTGATAAAAATTCTCTTCTTAACATTATCGGCGAAGTTGAAGATGTCAGTCTGGAAGAAGCCGCCGCCCAGATCCAGCAGGTCCAGGTTCAACTTGAAGCCTCTTACCGGGTAACGGCCCTTGTTGCCGAAATGTCGATCATTAATTTTATCTAGATTAAAAACGGCCGGGTTTATCTTTAGGCGCTGCTGACCATCACGACCTGGCCGCTTATGTTGACGCTTAAACCGGCCTGGCCAAGCATATCCTGTAAAACCTGATTCCACGGCCGGCCACCTTCCCAGGACACAGACATGCCTGGATTAACACCATTACCAAAAGAGAGGGCATAATTCGGCGGAATAACCTGTGTTAAAGCCAGAGCCAAAGGCATATCGCGGCCAAATCCCTGCACCACCGGATATTGTCCGACAGGCTGTGCGTATGAAGACGGAGCAGGGGAACGATCCGGGTAAGTTGGCCGGTTCATCGCGCTGGTTGCCATCATGGCCGATTCGCCGGGCAATGAAGTCATGCCGGAAGGGGGCAGCGGTTTGGCAGAAATGTCAGGCGCGGCTGCACCGGGTGTTGCAGGCTGATATCTTGGAACGGCCAGTGTACGTGTTTGTGGCTTTGGCGCTGTTGTAAAACCATGACCGAGTGGAGCCGGGTTTAAATCCTGCGTGACTTCCATCATGGCCTGCTCAACTGGGCCGATTCCAATCATCGCATCCCCGGGGCTTGCCCCGTGCGCATTGCGGTCCGGAAACGGATTAATATAAAGACCTTGGGGTTTTTGCCGGACAGGCACAACATTTCCCGGCGGCTTTTCGACCGGCGTTGTGAGGTCCATCGGCATAACTGCCATGTTTGCACCGCCACCGGCAGGGGGCATATCCGGGCTGACCGGCAGCGGAAAGTCCGGTGTTTGGGACGGCTGGGCCTGCATTGTATCCTGCTCCATAATTTCGACCGGCGGAATCCATTCAAATCCTGCAAAGGCAGGGGAAACAGCGAAAGAAGCTGTCAAAAGGCTGAAAACACAAAAAATGAAAGCAGGTCTATGCATCGTCATCATGCCGTCCGTTCATGATCTTTTTGAATGGCCCAAGCTTAGCGCCGGCGGCTGAAAAGCACAAGCCTGTTATCAGATTTATCCGTGATCAATCATGCGTTTGCGCCGCACCGACAGCCAGGCCGGCCTGCGCTGGCCCAAAAGCCAGGTCCTGAAGGTTCTGATCGCTGCGGTAAAATAAAGGCCGCGGCGTTCCATCATGATAAAAACGATTGTAATCATGATGGTTATAGTCAAAGACCAGACCCGGAAATGAAACAGGAGAAAGAAGAAAGGAATAGCGGCGCGCGCATCCAGCCCGAAAAACCGGACAGGCCGCATCGTGTTCCGCCAGTGCCAGTTGGCTTTGGCATCTGCGGTATCTTCAGCGGTTCCCATTGACGCTTCTCCTTTCTGTTTGGATGTTAATCACCACCGCCGGACCCGGTTGAGTTGGACAGCATGATATAGGTTCGCCGGTCAATCTGACCGTCTTCGAAGGCAATCGCTGCGCTTTGCGCCATCGTTTGCCCGTAAAACTGGATAATGCGCTGAATTTCGGCAGGCCATTCCTTGAAATCCATCGACAGGAATTTATCGCGCACTTCATCGCTAAAGCGCATCCATTCCCGCACGCCAATTCGTCCGCCGCTGACGCGCGGGGCAAGGGTTTGCGTGACAATCAGGCGCGTGGTTTCCATCAGCGCGTAAGCGCGCTCTGATCTTTCATTTGGATCAAAAGTCGCAACCATCCGCTGGATCGTTGCTGCGACCCCTGTTGTGTGTGTGGTGGTATAGACTGTGTGACCGGTTTGCGCGGCTTCAATTGCCGCAGAAATAGTTTCGCGGTCACGCGCTTCCCCGACAAGGATAATATTGGGTTTCCGCCGCAAAGCGTTCCGCACGCCGCGGGCAAAGTCCGGCAGGTGGCGTGGAATCTCAGTTTGTGAGATTAAAGAGCGCGGCGATTTGATGGCATCATACACATATTCAATTGGCGCTTCGTAGGCGACAATTTTCCCGGCGCCTGATTTGCGTTCCATCAGCATCCGGATCCCGGCAGCAAGTAATGTTGTTTTCCCGGATCCGGTTGGTCCCGTCACAATCACCATGCCCTGGCGCGGCTGCCAGCTATTAATGATGTCATCTTCAACACTTAAATCGCTCATCGTCGGTGGTTCGTTAGGCAGAACCCGCATGGTGATTTGTGCACTGTCGCGGCCGCGGGACAGGATTGGTGTGATATTTACCCGAAAGCGGATCCGCGTGTAACGGTCCGGCCGGATTTCGTAAGATAAATCGAGGTCATTTCCTGATGCTAGTCGCGCGGTTGCGTCAGGACCGTAAATTTTGTGCAGGAAAACCCCCATATCGGCGGCATCGGTCGGGCGGAATGTGCCGGGATAGAGCGTTCCGTAAATCTCGTTATAAGCTGGGCGGTCAGTTTGAATGGTAATGTCTGAGGAATTCCGTTTCACGCACCACAGGATAAACGGGTCAACATCCTTGTCCGTGAACCGTCCGGGTTCATCGGGCCAGGTCTCTGCGATATGATCTTTGCCTTTTAAAAGGCTTACCGGTTTGCGGGCAACCATTCCTGATACTGCGTTTTCAATTCAGGCAGGCCGGTAATCGCGACAGAGCGGTCTCCGACCCGCATTTCACTGCCGCCGCCCGTCACGCCACGATCTTTCTGGAGCGCATAAGGCGGCGAAACCATGCCCTGTGAAAGGAGCATTCTGTATCTTACCATGCCTTTATAGTCGGCTACCAGTTTGTTCAGGTCGGTTTGAAAAATCTCATTGGCTTGATCGATTCCCTCTTCCCAGCCGCTTTCGACATAATTTTTCCATATTTTCCGCTCTTCATTGTCATTTGGGCGCAAAATATCAGGCGGCGGGGTGACGTCGCCCCAGGTGCGCTCCAGATAGGCGCGCCAGGTGCGCGGCGCGCTCACAATCCGGGCATTGCGGGAAATATTTAAAACCTGATCAGCCACCGCAGCTTCAAGACCGCTGGCATCGATAATCATCGCATCGAGCTGCTCGGAAATAATTGGCGGCTCGATCAAAAGACCGGACGGCGCCGGGATCAGAAGCTGGCGGAAATCAAACACCTTATCCATGTACTGGGCACGCGTTTCCAGTTCCGCGCGGATATGATAGGTCCGCCAGGCCAGCCCGCCGCGCGCGCCAAAAGACAGGGCCGCTTCCTTCATCGCATCCTTGCGGATATCAAGCGGCATCGCATCATCGACGATTTTATTTTCTTTTGGAATATTTTGTAGTTCCCGCAGCGTGGGCGGCGGTCCGTCATAGCTTCCGGCTTCTTCCTCAGCTTGTGTAAAAATATCTGCCTGTGCGGGGAGTATCCATACCCCTAGGCAAAAAGTCATTATGATCAAAGCGGAGAAAAGCCGCATGGCAATTAACCTCCCAGCCCGGTAACGGGGGCATAATGAAGTTCAATAACTTTCTGAACACTGTCGACTTTGACATCTCCGCGCACGCCGAGCTGCAGTCCGACATCGCGCAGCAAATCAATCACCCGTTCATTTTGAACATCAAGGGAAATCACCGGCGGGACTGGCGGGCGATTCCCAACCGTCACGTAAGAATAGCTGGCGCGCTCGGCAAGTCTTTTTAAAATCTGTTCGGGCGGGCCGATCCAGGTGACCGTCATCGCGCGCTCAAGCTCCGGCGGGGCATTATGAATCGGCTGTACGGCCACGCCCGGCGCGCGGTTTTGTTCGACGGCAGCAAGGGTTTCCAAAGCATTGGAGGCTTTATCGGCGGCTTCGGCCAGCATCAGGGAAACCTTGTCCGGAGAGGTCACAACCTGCGGATCACGCTTGACCGGGCCCTCACAGGCGGCCAGAAACCCAGCGCAGCTTACCAGTACGATCATCAGAAAAGAATGTTTACCCATAATATGCGGCTCGTCTTTTTGAAAGGCTTCCCAAATCAAAACGGAAGAATGCCTTTAACAGTAAACATTTACGCCGCCTGCTGCAAGTTTGCCGCATGATCTTACGCACATGATTTTAAAGGAAGAAAATTACCGCGTGGCGCTGTCTTTAATCAGGCCTTTTTCACGCATGGCCATGACGACTTTACGTTTATATTTCGTGCCAAAATGCGGCGTCCGGGAGTGGTAGTGGGCAATGGCCTGTGAAAGCGATTTTGTTTCCTCGATATGACCGCGCAAAATCCACGCGGCCACGCCCATATTGGTGCAGGGATCATCGCGGACCCAGGCCTTGGCCTGCGTTTCGCTGACGCCCCATTGTTTGGCCAGTTCAGGCATCCAGATCGTGTTGATCTGCATTGGTCCTAAATCGTGAGAGCCGTTTGTATTTTTAACGGCCTGACCGACCTGTCCGCCTTCGACCTGGTAAATCCCGACTAGCACGGCAGGCGGCACAGCGTAGGTCTGTGACGCTAACATAAGACAGGCGGCTAAAACTTGTGGCATCATGACTTGTGACTTCCTTTTGTTTTTTCAGTGCGTTGCTGCACTCCTCACGTAGGTTTTCTACGTTTCGTCGCTTGCGCCTGCTGAAAAAACAAAATCAAGCAACAATTTGTAGTGTACTCCCAAAATCTTAATGATTCTAATAGGTTTTATGGCTATTCGCTATCGGTTTTTGCACCGGGTTTGAAAAAGGACATCGGGTTGGAAGGGTCTCCCTGTGGCGGCTCATTTTCTGCCGGTTTTTCAGGAGGTTGCGGAGGGGGTTGTTCTTGAGGCTGGGCTGCTGGTTGTTCCGGCTGGGCTGGCGGCACTGTAGGCTCTGCCTGTGCAGGCGGGTCTGCCGGCTGTTCAGTTTCCTGTTTTTGACCGAAAAAGCTCATTGGGTTGCCCGGCTCGCCTTGCGGCTGCGCTGGTGGCGCGACTGGCTCTTCCTGTGGCGGTGGAGGAGGGGCGGCTTGCTCTACAGGCTCTGGCGGGGG
>JANQIB010000128.1 GCA_028282385.1 Alphaproteobacteria bacterium | reverse complement strand
ATCTTATATTTTTCAACGCTCTAAGATCCCTCCACCTCGGGCTAAAGCCCTTCGGTCGGGATGACATTTGTTTTTAATACATCTCCAGCTAAATAAAGCGATCCGCAGATCAGGATGCGGGCGGGCGGGCCGTCTTTGTAACGTGCACTGATTTGCCCGATGGCATTATCCGGGGCGGGAGCGGTTGTAACGTTCTGAAATCCAAGATCACGCGCGGTTTCAGCCAGTTTTTCCGGATCATGCATCTCTTCTTCATTCTCGATGGTTGTCAGTGTAATGTTGCGCGCATGCGGGGCGAGCGGGCGCAAAAACCCGGCCGCATCCTTGCGGGAGACTTTTGCGACAACCAGGTCGAGCGGACGGCCGTCGTCGCGCGCCCATTTTTCCGCCTGATTTGCCAGAACACGGCCCGCTGCTTCATTATGACCGCCATCGAGCCAGATTTCCCAGCCATCCGCGACCATAGCGCAATACGGGTGCATGCCGAGCTTTTGAAGGCGGCCGGGCCAGTGAATATCCTGAAGCGCAGTGGATAATTTTTCCGGATCGAAGCATTCCGGTTCAATGACATGAAGCGTGGCCAGGGCCGCACCTGTATTTCGCAACTGGTGGTCCCCCTGAAGATTTGGCTGCGGCAAGGAAAATTTACAATCATGGATTGAAAAAATGAAACCATTTGCAACCGGATCAATGGACCAGTTTGCACCATATTGCACCAGTGGAGCATTCGGGGATAAGCCTGTTGAAATCTCGTGGAAAACCTCAAGAACCCCGGATTTGAGCGCCTCATCCGATTGTATGCCGATAATACAGGGTACACCCGGCTTCATAATCCCGGATTTTTCGCGGGCAATTTGTTGCAGGCTGTTTCCCAAAAACTCCGTATGGTCATATCCGATGGCTGTGATGATCGTGCAGGCCGGATCCGGCACGACATTGGTGGCATCCAGCCGCCCGCCCATCCCGGTCTCCAAAAGGCAGTAATCTGCCGGGACCCGGCTCATCGCCAACATGGCCGCGGCGGTGGTGATTTCAAAAAAGGTAATGGGCAGGCCGTTATTGATCTCCAGGCATTCTTCAAGCAGGGTCAGCATGTCTTCGGTAGAGATTGAATCTCCTGCGAGGTAAATCCGCTCGGTCGGGTGCACAAGATGCGGAGACGAATAGAAATGCACTGTCTTTCCGCTGCTTTCCAAAAGGGCGCGCAGCGCAGCCAGAGTAGAGCCTTTACCGTTTGTCCCGGCGGCGTGAATGACGGGCGGAAGCTTTAAATGCGGGTTGCCGATTTTCTCTAAAAAACCATATAGCCGGTCTAAGGACAGGTCGATCTTCTTAGAATGCAGGCTCCAGAGATGCTGCAGTAAATGATCAAGTTTAGCTTCAGCTAAAGGGTTTGGAGCTATTTTATTGTGCAGGTTTTTGTGCAGCATAAACGATGTTGCCGGGGGAGTTACGCCGCCTTCTTGCCGGACCCGTTCAATTTTCTTTTTGTGTTTTTATTCTCCGGATCCATCAAAAGACCAAGCAGGCGGGCCAGTGTTTTGTGCAGCTCATCCCGTTTTGCAACAATATCGACAATCCCGTGTTCCAGCAGATATTCGGCGGTCTGGAATTCCTTGGGCAGGGTTTCGCGCACCGTTTCCTCGATCACGCGCCGGCCGGCAAAGCCGATCATGGCCCCCGGCTCGGAAATATGGACATCCCCGACCATGGCAAAAGAGGCGCTGACTCCCCCGGTGGTTGGGTTGGTCAGCAGGACGATATAAGGCAGTCCGGCCTCCTTGACCATATCCACGGCAACGATTGTACGGGGCATTTGCATCAGGGATAGTGCGCCTTCCTGCATTCGCGCGCCGCCTGAGGCCGGAATAGCAATCAGCGCCGCCTTGTTTTTGACGGCTTCTTCAGCAGCGCGGACAAGGCCTTCCCCGACGGCTGTGCCCATTGACCCGCCCATAAAGGCAAAATCAAAGGCGGCAATCACGGCTTTTTGCCCGCCAATCGTACCCTTGGCAATCTGGATGGCGTCATCTGTTTTGGTCTTGTTTTGCGCGGTTTTCAGCCGGTCGGAATATTTCTTCAGATCCTTGAATTTGAGGGGATCATGCGGCACGGATGGCGCCTTGATCTTGTCAAAACGGCCTTCATCGAACAGGATCTCAAAGCGCTGTGAAACCTTGATCGGCATATGATGGCCGCAATGGTGGCAGACATTCAGATTCTCGGCGAGTTCCTTATGAAACAACATGCCTTCGCAGTTCGGACATTTCTGCCAGAGATTTTCCGGCACGTCTTTTTGCTCTCCGACAAGAGAGCGGATGCGCGGACGGATCAAAGAATTCAGCCAGTTCATATTTTGTAAAATCCCTAAATTTCAAACAGGGCTCTTTTTACAGGAAAAGGCAGGCAAGTGGCAAGTTGTTAGTAGCTAGTCGCTAGCATAAATTATGTATAATTATAAACTTCTAGCCGCTAACCACTAGCTTCTAACTACTTCATAAGGCATACGGATTGTAACCGTTGTGCCCTGGCCAAGACTGGATTCGATATAAAGTCCGCCGCCATGGAGCTCTGCCAGATCTTTAGTGATGGCAAGGCCCAGCCCGGTGCCTTCATGTTCGCGCGCATAATGAGATTCAGCTTGCTCGAAGGGGTTTAAAACATCCTGTAATTTATGCGCCGGGATTCCGATCCCTTCATCGCGGATTTTGATGGAATAATAGGTTTCCCGTTCATGGCAGGAGACAGAGACCGTGCCGCCCTCGTGAGAAAACTTCACGGCATTGGACATGATATTGAGCAGCATCTGCAGCATCGCCCGCCTGTCGGCGCGTACGACCAGCTCCTCATTTGTGGATTTAAAGGTAAATTTGATGTCCGCTTCAACCGCGCGGCCTTCCATCATGTGAATGGCCATGCGGATCAGTTTGGTGATATTGATTTCCTCCGGATGCAGGGTATATTTCCCGGCCTCGATTTTGGACATATCCAGGATATCGGTAATCAGATCCAGAAGATGCTCGCCGCTTTCACGGATTCCGCTAATATAATCGAGATATTTTTCCGTGCCGATGGGACCAAGAAGCTGCCTTTGCATCATCTCGGAAAATCCAATAATTGCATTTAAAGGCGTACGCAGCTCATGGCTCATATTGGCCAGGAACTGCGTTTTGGCGGCGTAGGCCCGCTCAGCGGTTTCT
>JANQIB010000108.1 GCA_028282385.1 Alphaproteobacteria bacterium | reverse complement strand
CAAGCGCGCGGCGATTGTTTTTGCCGGTCCGGCAATCAACTTTATTTTTGCAATCATCCTTTTAGCAGGGCTTTACGGCTTTTACGGTCAGCCTGTGACCGCGCCGATGGCCTCCGGGATTATGGTGGGGAGCGCGGCGGACAAAGCCGGTTTTCAGCCGCATGACAGAATTGTGGAGATTGACGGGCAGGCTGTGAACCGTTTTGAGGATATTCGCCGGGCGGTCATGGTGGGTCTTGATGTTCCTATGGAATTTGTGATTGAACGTGGTGATAAAACACTAACGATCAATGCAACGCCTGAAAAAGTGGTCATTACAGATCATTTCGGGTTTGAGCATTCCAAGGGAATGCTCGGTATTATCGGACCGGGCCGGGGTATTTTGCTGGAAAGTATTGTGGCGGTGAACGGGCGTGAAGCAAAAACCGACGACCAGCGCCGCAGCAGGATTTCCCGTTCCTTCGGGCGTGAAATGACAATTTCGCTTGAGCGGAATGAAGAACAGACAGATCAGATCCGCATTCATCCCAGGAAAGACTATAACGAAGATTGGGGGAGTGAAGAGGCCATCAATTTTAATGTGCTGATGATTGACGGACAGATGGGCGGTGAATTTGTTAAGCATGGTCTTGTCGGTGGTTTTGTCGAATCAGTCAGGGAAACGGCCGGGATTACGATGAACACGCTCAAGGCGCTTGGCCAGATGTTTACGGGCATGCGGAGCGCGACCGAGCTTGGCGGAATCATCAGAATCGGGGCGATTGCCGGGGATATGGCGCAAAGTGGGATTATTGCCCTGATTACATTCACCGCTTTATTATCCATAAATCTTGGGCTTATTAATCTTTTCCCGATTCCGATGCTGGATGGTGGTCACCTTGTCTTTTACGCGGTCGAAGCGGTCAAGGGATCGCCGATCCCGGAGCAGATGCAGGAATATGCTTTTCGCTTTGGACTGGCGGTTTTGGTCTGTATAATGGTGTTCGCGAATTTGAACGATCTCATACAGCTATTTCTTTAGGATAATCTTACGGATCTGGTTGTATCCCACCCCTAGATATTTTAAACCTGATATTATGCGAAAAATGATAAGTAAAGGAATTCTGCGCCTTGCGCTCTGTCTTGTGATTCTCTGTGGTGCCATGGGAGGCACGGCAGCGGCGCAGGATAAAATCCGTGAAATTCGTGTCAACGGGGTTGAGCGGGTTGAGCCGGCAACCGTTCTGACTTATCTCGATATGCGTCTTGGCGATCCGCTTACGCAGGAGTCCCTGAATACCGGCCTGAAAAATCTTTTTGCAACCGGGCTGTTTGCTGATGTTGCCCTGCGTCAGGATCGCGGCGTCTTGTTTGTTGATGTTGTCGAAAACCCAATCATCAACCGCATTGCCTTTGAAGGAAATGAAGAGATTGATGATGCGGAGCTGGGGGCCGAAATATCCCTCAGGCCGCGGCAAGTTTTTACCCGCGGTAAGGTCCAAAATGACGTCTCCCGCATTTATGATCTCTACCGCCGGACAGGCCGTTTTGCCGCCAGTGTTGATCCAAAAGCTATCAAGCTTGATCAAAACCGGGTTGACCTGGTTTTTGAAATTGCGGAAGGGGAGATCACAACGATTAAAGGGATTCGCTTTGTTGGAAATGAATCCTACAGCGATGCGGCGCTTGCAGCGGAAATTAGCTCCAAGCGCGAACGCTGGTATAAATTCTGGTCTACCGATGATCGCTATGATCCTGACCGCGTTGCCTATGATGAGGAGCTTTTACGCCAGTTCTATTTAAAAGAAGGGTATGCCGATTTTCAGGTGGTGACGTCCATTGCAGAGCTTTCACAGGATCAGGAAGATTTTTATCTGACCTTCACTGTTGAAGAGGGGCCGCGTTACAAGATCGGTAATATCTCCATCGATTCCAGCCTGCGCGGACTGGATGCAAACTTTCTTCGTCAGCACGTTACTGTCCTGCCCGGCATGTGGTATAACGCAACCGAGGTTCAGTATTCTATTGATGCGATGGAAGATGCGCTTGGCGATCAGCAATATGCTTTTGTTGAAATTCGTCCGGATATTGAGCGTCACCGCGAGGATGCAACAATTGATCTAACCTTTATGATTGGAGAATCTCCGCGTGTTTTTGTTGAACGAATTGATATTCACGGGAATGTCCGGACAATTGATAAAGTCATCCGGCGGGAGTTTTTGCTCTCTGAAGGGGACCCGTTCAGCAAATCAAAGCTGGCGCGCTCTGAGCAAAAGCTGCGGAACCTGAATTATTTTGAAGATGTGGTGATCCGGACCCTGCCGGGAAGCGCGCCGGACAAGACCGTGATTGATGTCCAGGTCACAGAGATGTCAACCGGGGAACTGTCTGTCGGGGCCGGTTTCTCAACTGCGGATGGTCCTTTGGCTGATCTGCGCATTCGGGAGCGAAACTTACTTGGGAAAGGGCAGGACCTGCTCTTTGCAACAACGCTTGCCGGGGAGCGGACACAGTTTGATGTCTCTTTCACCGAGCCTTATTTCCTGGACCGGGATCTTTCGGCCGGTTTTGATGTCTTCCACATTCAGCGCGATTACCAGGATGAAAGTTCTTACGATCAGAAATTAACCGGTGGGGCCTTACGCGTTGGCTTCCCCCTGTCTGAACATTGGCGCCAGACATGGAGATATAAATATTCACGCAATGAAATTACGGATGTTGATGCGACAGCCTCCCGTTTTATCCGCGATCAGGAAGGGGAGCGTGATACCTCTTCAATTGCACAGCGGACAACATATGACACACGCGATAGTATTATGTTTCCAACTGAAGGGGCGTATGCCTGGTTTGATACGGAGCTTGCCGGTTTGGGCGGCGATGCCCAGTTTGTTTCAGGAGCCGTGGGGGGAAGTTACTATATCCCGGTTTATAAAAAGAGCGTGATCTTTAACGTCTTGGGAGAAGTCGGCGCGATTGAAGGTTATAATGACGAAAATATTAAGATTAACGAACGTTATTACCTGGGCGGCAATAACCTTCGCGGTTTTGAGCAATCCGGCGTCGGGCCGCGGGATGCGGCAACAGACGACTCTCTTGGCGGGAATTATTTCTACCGGGGGTCTGTAGAGCTGACCTTCCCGGTTGGTCTGCCTGAAGAGATGGGGGTTGCCGGGCATGCCTTTACAGATTTTGGGTCTTTGTGGGAGATTGACGAAACCGGCGCGGGTATCCTGGATGAAAACTCACTGCGTGCCACAGCCGGTATAGGATTATCCTGGCGCTCACCGATGGGGCCGGTGCGTGTGGATTTCGCCCAGCCTTATCTGGATGAAGATTTTGATAAGGATGAGTTGTTCCGCTTTAGTTTTGGAACACGGTTTTAATTAATTGACATTGTGAAGGTTTAAGATGCTGACCAGATTTCTATGCGTGCTTTGTGCATTTGCTGTTTTTACATGCGCTTTTCCGGCCGTTGCCAAGGCGGCTTCGGAAATAGCCGTTGTTGATATTGAAAAAATCCTGAATGAGTCAAAAGCAGGTAAGGCGCTTAAAAAGCAGCTTGAGAAAAAGCGTAAGGAGTTTCAGAACGAATTTTCTTCCAAAGAAAAAAGTCTTCAGGATTCTGCTAAAAAGCTGATCGAGAAAAAAGATGAGATGGAAGCTGAAAAGCTGGCAGCAGAGCGCAAGAAATTTGAAACCCAGCTTTTGGAAACGCGCAAGCTTTTTCAAAAAAGACGCGCTTCTCTGGATCGGGGCTTAACAAAAGCCATGCAGAAATTGCGCCGGGAAGTGATTGAAATTGCCGCTGCCCTGGCCGAGGAAAAGAAATATAAAGCGATCCTGATGCGTGATAGCGTTGTCATTGTCCAAAAAGAACTCGATGAAACGGACGAATTGCTCAAACGGCTTGATAAAAAGGTCAGCTCGGTTGATCTGAAGGTTGAGTAGGGAGAGGCCGATGGCTGATCCGTCCTTTTTTAAAAATTGCGGGCCTTTCAACTTACAGGCTATTGCCGATCAAACCGGAAGCAATCTTTTCAATTCTGATCTGGCTGATATAGAGATCAGGGATGTCGCGCCGTTGGAAAGCGCGCAAGAGGGTAATTTATCTTTTCTGGATAATCCAAAATACAAAGACGATTTCCAAAAGACAAAAGCAGCCGCGGTGATTTTGCCTGAGAAGATGGTCGGTCTGGCACCAAAGGGAGCAGCTCTCCTCGTTTCTGAAAATCCATATAAATCTTATGCGCTTGCGGCGCAGATGTTCTACCCGGAAGAATTTCCTGTAGCTAAGATTTCAGATCAGGCCTGTGTCGACACACAGGCAAAGATTGGCAAAGGATGCGTTATTGAAGCATGTGCCGTTATTAAAAACGGAGCGCAAATTGGCGCAGGGACATGGATCGAGGCTGGTGCAGTAATCGGGGAGAATGTTCAGATTGGAAAGAATTGCCGGATTGGAGCAGGTGCAACTCTTTCCCATGCGGTTATAGGAGATGCGGTGCGCCTTTACCCGGGTGTGCGGGTCGGACAGGACGGCTTTGGGTTTGCAATTGATCCGGCTGGCCATATCAAAGTGCCCCAGCTTGGCCGCGTCATCATTGAAGATCACGTCGAAATCGGTGCCAATAGCTGTATTGACCGCGGTGCAGGGCCTGACACGGTGATCGGAGCGGGGACATGGATAGATAACCTGGTCCAAATTGGACATAACGTAAAAATTGGCAAGGGCTGTGTTTTGGTGGCGCATTGCGGCATTGCAGGGAGCACCGTTCTTGAGGATTATGTGGTTCTTGGCGGCCAGGTTGGCGTTGCGGGGCACTTAAAGATCGGGAGTGGCGCCCGCGTGGCGGCGCAAAGCGGTGTGATGCGTGATATCCCGGCAGGAGAAGAACAAATGGGCAGTCCCGCTCTTCCCAAGAAACAGGCCATGCGGCAGGTTGCAGCGTTAAAACGGTTGACCGAAGGGGCAAAAAACGAATAATAGCTAGGGTTATGTCTGAGAAGAATGCAGCAGATTTCATTGACGTGAATGAAGTGATGGGGTTAATCCCGCATCGCTACCCGATCCTGTTGGTTGACCGCATTTTGGATTTTGAAGTCGGGGAATGGGCTTTGGGTCTGAAGAATGTGACCTTCAACGAGCCGCATTTTCAAGGTCATTTTCCGGGCTGGCCGGTGATGCCAGGTGTTCTGATCGTAGAGGCCATGGCGCAGACTTCAGCCTGCCTTGTCGTCAAAACTATGGGTGACGAAGCGCGCGGCAAGGTTGTCTATTTCATGTCTATTGAAGAATGTAAATTCCGTCAGCCTGTTGTGCCTGGTGATGCGCTTCATATCAAGGTTGAAAAGATCCAAAACCGCCGCAATGTCTGGAAATTCAAGGGCACCGCGACGGTTGGAGATAAGGTTTGCGCCGAAGCTGTCTTTAGCGCCATGATCATGGATCAGGCCGCAGACGTCTAAGCTTTATGTTCCAGGGCCTGTAACAGAGTGAAAAACAGTGTGTCTTGTCCGCTGAGAGCGGTTTCTTTAAAAATTATCCTATGACAAATTCTATTCACGCGACGGCAATTATCGAAGAAGGCGCACAAATCGGGCAGGGCGTTTCAATCGGTCCGTATTGTGTTATCGGTCCTGATGTTGTTTTAGGCGATAATGTCACGCTTAAAGCGCATGTCTGTATTGATGGCTGTACGCAAGTTGGCGAAGGAACGACGATCTATCCATTTACTTCGATTGGCAGTGCGCCGCAGGATCTGAAATATGGCGGTGAAAAATCCCGACTTGTGATTGGAAAGAATTGCACAATCCGGGAGCATGTCACGATGAATCCGGGAACAGAAGGCGGCGGAATGGAAACCTCCGTCGGAGATAACTGCCTTTTGATGGTCGGAGTGCATATCGCTCATGACTGCCGCGTCGGGAACAATGTCATTCTGGCCAATAATGCAACACTGGCCGGCCATGTTGTGATTGGCGACCATGTGCTGATTGGCGGCCTGTCTGCGGTTCATCAGTTTGTCCGGATTGGGTCACATGCAGTGATTGGCGGCATGTCAGGCGTGGAAAGTGACGTTATTCCATTTGGCCGTGTTAAAGGTGAGCGCGCTTTTCTGGCCGGAATTAACCTGGTGGGGCTTGAACGTGGTGGCTTTGACAAGGACCAGGTGAAAGTCATTCAAAAAGCGGTCAATGCGCTTTTTGGCGGCGAAGGAACGCTGGAAGAGCGCATTGCCGGTCTTGAAAAAGATTACGCCGAAAACTCACATGTGATGTATATCCTCGATTTTGCCCGCAATAAGGAAAGGTTTGGCTTATGTCAGCCCCCCAAACCAGCCCAGCAAAAGGCGGCGTAACCCCTTCCATTCAAAAACTTGGACTAATTGCCGGTGGTGGCGACCTGCCGGAGCAACTTGCACGTGCTTGTGAAGAAAAGGGTATAGAGGTTTTCGTTATTGCTTTTGAGGGGCAGACGCGGCAAAGCGTCTATGAACCACGGATGCATCTTATGGGGTCTCTTGGAAAGTCAGGAAGAACCGTTAAGTTTCTGCGCAAAAAGGGAGTTTCTGATCTGGTTTTTATAGGTTCAATGAAACGGCCCAAATTCAGTGAACTGGCCCCTGATCTTTATACGGCGTCTTTTTTAGCTAAGGTTGGTCTGAAGTCTGTTTTAGGAGATGATAGTCTTTTAAAGGCTATCCGGGTGCAGCTGGAAAAAGATGGGTTCATTTTTCACGGCGCGCAGGATTTTATGGAAGATCTATTCATTGGAGCCGGGCCTCTCGGCCAGATTGCCCCGGCGGAGCAACAAATCCGGGATATTGAATATGGCTTTCAAGTTTCTCAAGACCATGGGGCGCAGGATCTCGGGCAGTCTGTGATTGTTAAGGACGGGCAAACCATTGCTGTAGAAGATGAAAAGGGGACAAATGCCCTGATTGAAAGCTGCGCAGGATCTGGCGGCATTCTTGTGAAAAGCTGCAAGCCTCAGCAGGATAAGCAGCTTGACCTGCCGACCATCGGGCCTGAAACGGTCAAGGCGGCAGTGCAGGCCGGATTGATCGGGATTGCCGTGCAGGCCGGGCAGGTTTTTGTCCTGGATCAGAAAGAGGTGATCTCTCTGGCTGATGAAAACGGTCTTTTTGTCTACGGGATCAATCAATGAGCCGGGATCCTTTACATGTTTTTGTGATAGCAGTTGAGCCGTCCGGTGATGTGCTGGGGGCGCACGTGATGAAGGCGCTTAAAGAAAGATCGGACCAGCCGATCCATTTTACCGGTCTTGGCGGCGCGTTAATGCAAGAACAGGGGCTGAAAAGCCTGTTTGATATTAGCGATCTTGCCGTGATGGGGCTTGCCGAGGTTCTTCCAAAATTAAAGTTTATTCTTAAAAAAATTAAACAAACATCTGATTATATTTTAAAAAATAAAGCTGATATTGTTTTAAGTATTGACGGACCCGATTTCACTTTAAGGGTGCAGAAACGGATCAATAAGCATTTTGCGCCACCACAAAGGCCACGTCAGATTCATATGGTTGCACCAACGGTCTGGGCCTGGCGGCCTGGCCGGGCAAAAAAAATAGCCCGGTTTCTTGATGGGTTGATCTGCCTGTTTGATTTCGAACCGCCTTATTTTAAACAGGAAGGTTTAAAAGCCGTTGCGGCCGGACACCCGGTGATTGAAAGCGGCGCCCTTGAGGCGGATGGTGATACATTCCGGCAGAAATACGGGATCGAAGGGCAGACACTGGGCCTGTTCTTCGGTAGCCGGCGCGGAGAAATAAAACGTCATGGAGAGGTTATCACGCAGACAGCAGCTTTATTTCCTGACGTGCATTTGATTATTCCAACGCTTCCTCATCTTAAAAACAAAATCGAAGAAATTCTTGCAGGCCTTTCAAATCAAATAACGATTACGACTGATCAAGCGGAGAAGTGGCATGCCTTTAAAGCCTGTGATGCAGCCCTGGCCGTATCGGGGACAGTCGGGCTTGAGCTTGCCGTGTGTCAGGTGCCACATGTGATTTGCTATAAAATGAACCCGCTCAGCTGGATGATCGCAAAGCGGGTTTTAAAAACAGATTATGCGCATTTAGCGAACATTATGATGAACTGTGAGGTGGTGCCAGAATTCATTCAGGAAAGGTGCACTGCACCGTCTATTGCTCCGGCTTTAAAACCTCTTCTAACTGGTGGATCTGAAAGAGAAAAACAGCTTTTAGAACTTGAAAATATAGGTTCACGGATTGGCGCAGATGACACGGAAACACCGTCTGAGAAAGCAGCAATATTTCTTTTGGAAATGAACGCACGTCTCCCTTAATCAGGTAAAATTATAGGATAATATACCTATACTTGTCAAGAGGCTTTTACACCCTCACCCACTTGACTAACCCTGCTCCGCAGGGAAGTCTCATTGCCCTCTCCCTGAAGGGAGAGGGATGTTCTAACCCCGTTTTTCAATCGGTACGTAATCCCGCTCCGCCGGGCCGGTGTAAAGCTGGCGCGGGCGACCGATTTTCAGGGTTGGCTCTTCCATCATTTCCTTCCACTGTGAAATCCAGCCAACCGTCCGGGAGACGGCAAACAGCACGGTAAACATGGAGACCGGGAAGCCCATCGCTTTCAGGATAATGCCGGAATAGAAATCTACATTCGGGAAGAGTTTACGCTCAGCAAAATAGGGATCTTCCAGCGCAATCCGCTCCAGCTCCATCGCCAGTTCCAGCTTCGGATCATCAATGCCGAGATCTTCCAGAACTTCATGACAGCTCTCGCGCATAACTTCGGCGCGCGGGTCAAAGTTTTTATAAACACGGTGACCAAAGCCCATCAGTTTAAACGGATCTTCCTTGTCTTTGGCCTTTTCGATGAATTGCGGGATATTGTCTTTATGTCCAATCTGGTCAAGCATTTCGAGCACGGCCTGATTCGCGCCGCCATGGCTTGGGCCCCAAAGAGACGCAATCCCGGATGCAATACAGGCAAACGGGTTGGCCTGTGACGATCCGGCCAGGCGCACGGTCGAGGTCGAGGCATTTTGTTCATGATCGGCATGAAGAATTAAAATCCGGTCCATCGCCTTGGTCAGGATCGGGTTGACGTTATAAGGCTCGGCCGGCACACCAAAACACATATAGAGAAAGTTTTCCGGATAGGTCAGATCATTGCGCGGATACATGAAAGGCTGGCCGATCGAGTATTTCAGGGTCATGGCTGCCAGGGTCGGGATTTTTGCAATCAGGCGGTGGGCGGAAATCTCCCGCTGGCGCGGATCATAAATATCCAGAGAGTCGTGATAGAAGGCCGACATTGCGCCAACCACGCCGCACATAATGGCCATCGGGTGAGCATCGCGGCGGAAGCCGCGGTAGAAATAGTTAATCTGATCATGCACCATCGTGTGATAGGTGATGTCATGGATGAATTTGTCGAGCTGGGACCGGTTTGGCAAATCGCCATAGAGCAGCAGGTGGCAGACTTCCATGAAGGTGCTTTCCGCAGCGAGATCCTTAATGTCATAACCCCGGTGCATCAGAATCCCTTTATCTCCGTCAATATAGGTCAGGCGGGATTTACAACTGCCCGTTGCGGTAAAGCTTGGATCAAGGGTGAAATGACCGGTCTGCGCGTAGAGCTTCCTGATATCAATGCAGTGCGGGCCGTAAGTGCCTTCAACAAGGGGCAGCTTGCAGCTTTCGCCGGTTTGATCATTGGTCAGGGTAAAGGTTTGTTCTGGTGTCTCGGTCATGTGAAATGTCCCTCAGGGTGAAGGTGTGGAAAGAATTGTGGATAAAAGTCTAACCTGATTTGCGCAATGCGGCAATAGGGAGGATGAGTGCGGGGGCGTGTTCCTTCTTTGTCATCCTGAGCGAAGCGAAGGATCTTAGATCCTTCGGGCGCAGGGCCCTCAGGATGACAAAGACGAGTGTGGATAACGCGTTGTTTCATCTCCCGCAGCAGGTGGGCCTGCGCATGGAGCAGACGGCGGAGCTGTTTGGCCGGGGCGCTAAAGTGGCCGTGCTTATAGGCGTTCATGGCGCTGCGGGCTTTGCCGGCGGCGCTTTTCGGGCCGGTGGAATGTTTCCATGGCTGTTGCTGCCTGATCCGCATCGCCTGTTTTTTGCGTGCTTCAGCGCTCCAGCGGGGCATTTTTTTCGCCGTCTTGTTCAGTTTGTTTTTCAGTTTTTTTGATTTTTTCAAGCGCGCACCAGGTGTTGATCGTGCTCACCATCTGGCGCTGCGCTTTGAGTGCCATGGCGATTTTATCTCCGCCTGTATAAGCTTCTTTCGCGTTATCCATAAAAAACTGAAAAGTTGCATCCAGAATCTGGCTTTGCTGGCCGAGCAGGGCTGAGAAATCTTTGGGGTTACTGTTTTGAGCCTTGTCCTGCGTGTCTTGTAAGGCGCTCACAATCGCGTCGATCGTTACCTGTTCTTCGGCGATTTTGGTGTAATGTTTGAGATTTTGCGCGGCGAGCTCCAGCTTTTTGGTCACCAGAAACTTTTCTGCCGCGTCTTTGGCATCGGTTAAATCAGTCATTCAATAATATAGGATATAATTCCTATATTGTCAAGCATGTTTTTATTGACATAATATTAATGTTTTGTTAGGTTGTCTTAAATTTGGATAATACAAAGGGTAGAAGAACTATGAAAAAAACAAGTATTCTTTTGGGAGCTTTTAGCGCTTTTAGTATTATGGCAGGGGTAGCGCAAGCCGATGATTCCTATATTGTGAAGGGCCACGATATATGCGACTACCCGGAAGTGGGACAGGCCGTTGATTCTATTGTTTCAAATGCAAAAGTTATAGCTGCTACGGACAAAAGTATAAAAGGCGGTCTAAATCTTCCGACCTTATTTGAAGTTGCAAAGGATCAGCAAGACTTTCAAGAGGCCGGTGCAACAAGCGCCAAAAGATTTTGGAACTTGCTTGCTTACCCTGAACAACTTGAACCTTTAAAACTAACATACAGATATGGCACAGAAGAAGGCCACGCTGTATGTAAGCGGTTGACCCAAAAAGACTTTAGAGGAGTATTTACTCCTGAGCAGCCTTAAAAGTTACCTTCAGACGTTTGCAGGTTTCCTCTTTGCCAATAATTTCCATCGCATGAAAGAGAGACGGGGATTTATCTGTCCCGGTGAGGGCGGCGCGCAGGGGCATCATGACCTTGCCGAGCTTGCCGTCCTTGTGAGTTTTGGCATAATCACGGCAGGCCTGTTCAATGTTTCCGGCTGAAAAATCATCCAGCCCGCCGAGAATATCTGTAAGTGCGGCAACGGTTTGTTTGCCGTCTTCATCGAGGTGCTTTTGCGCCTTTTCATCAATCTCAAATGGCGCGTCCTGAAGATAGATCCGCGCATCTTCGGCCAGGGCTTTTAAAGTCGCGGCGCGGCCTTTGAGTTCGTCCATGGCTTTTTCCAGCCGGGCGCGGTGAATATCTTTCATTTTTACTTGAGCAAAATCTTCTAACAAATTGAGAAGACGTGAATTATCAGCTTCAGCCATGTAATGGGTATTGACCGCGTCAAGTTTGGCAAAATCGAATTTCGCCGCGGATTTATTGACGTCTTTAATATCAAACCACGCAATGGCCTGGTCCATGGAGAAAATTTCATCATCGCCGTGGCTCCAGCCCAGGCGCATCAGGTAATTATTCACAGCTTCGGGCAGATAGCCCATTTCCTTCAGATCTTCAACGCTTTGCGCGCCGTGACGCTTGGACAGCTTCGCGCCGTCAGGGCCGAGGATGAGGGGCATGTGGGCATAAACCGGTTTCTCCCAACCAAGCGCGTCATAAATGACATTCTGGCGGAAGGTGTTGTTCAGGTGATCGTCACCGCGGATGACGTGCGTGACGCCCATATCGTGATCATCCACCACAACAGCCAGCATATAGGTCGGTGTGCCGTCCGAGCGCAGGATGATAAAATCATCAATCTGTTCGTTTTTAACGGTCACTTCACCCTGGACCTCATCCTGCACCGTGGTTTCGCCATCTATGGGCGCCTTGATCCGGATGACAGGCTGAACGCCGTCTGGTTTCGGTGCATCGGCAGGCGCATCGCGCCAGCGTCGGTCATACCAGCTTTGCCGTCCTTCTTTTTTGGCACTTTCGCGCATCTCTTCCAGTTCTTCAGCTGTGCAGTAACATTCATAGGCTGCGCCTTTAGCGAGCAGCTCTTTGGCCACGCCGGTATGGCGGTCTTTTTGGGCGAACTGGGAAACAGCGTCATTATCATAGGTCAGTCCCATCCAATGCAGGGAATTCATAATGACCAGCACGGCCTCTTCGGAATGGCGCGCGCGGTCCGTATCTTCAATGCGGAGCAGGAATTTTCCGTCCGTATGACGCGCATAAAGATAATTAAAAAGCGCCGTGCGGGCATTGCCGATATGCATAAACCCTGTCGGGGAGGGCGGAAATCTGGTCACAACAGACATGACTTTTGGTCTTTCTAATGCTTAAAAGTAACAAAATAGTTTACTTTTTAGGGGTTTTAAAGCTTGAAGGCGCTTGCGGCAATACAGTTTTTACAGCTTTTAAGGCAGGAATTCCTTCTGCAGCGTGAGCGCGCCGTGGTCTGGGCGCCCGTCTTTTTTGGCCTGGGCATCATTTGTTATTTCCATCTGAAAACGGAACCGCCGCTCTGGATCGG
>JANQIB010000107.1 GCA_028282385.1 Alphaproteobacteria bacterium | reverse complement strand
TGATCTTCCGGCGCTGCCACACTGACTTTCAAACCCGTTTGCAAAAGCGACACTGCCCCGACAAGTTCACGCCAGATCCGAACCACCGCCATTTCCGGCAAAGCCCCCTTATGCCGCTCCAGGAGCCGGCGGATCATCCGCGCCTCGCGCGCCGGCTGAACGATCTGAATCCCTTTTTTTCGCTTTTCCTTGCCGATTTCCAAAACCAGCGCCGCGCGCTCCATGAGCGTGTCATGGATCCGGTCATCGAGCTCATCTATTTTTTTGCGAACAGCATCCAGTTGCTCGGAATTATAGGCATTTTCAGACATAAGGCTTTTACCGTTTTTTCTTTTCGTTATAATCTTGTAAAGCCCAAAGGAAAGGAAATCAATCCAATGCCGCTGGTTCAGAACTCAAATCTTCCCAGCTATCAACGTCTGCGCGATGAAGGCCGCCAGATTCTGACTTCCAACCGCGCTGTCCATCAGGATATCCGCGAGATGCATATCGGCTTTTTAAACATCATGCCTGATGCCGCACTGGAAGCTACAGAGCGCCAGTTCTTCCGTCTGATCGGAGAAAGTAACCGGGTTGCACAAATTCATATCCACCCCTTTACCCTGCCCAATATTGAACGCGGGCCGGAGGCTCAAAATCACATTGAAAAATATTACGAAAGCTTTGAGCAGCTTAAACAGGACGGGCTGGATGCCCTGATTATCACCGGAGCGAATGAAGAAACAAATCCCCATGTCAGCGAAGAAAGCTTCTGGGCTCCGCTTCTGGATGTGTTGAACTGGGCACAGGATCACGTTCCTTCAACCCTGTGCTCCTGCCTGGCCAGCCATGCCGCCTTAACACATTTATACGGCCAGCCGCCAGTTTGGCGGGACGATAAACGCTGGGGCGTTTTTTCACACAAAGTGACAGACCGCGGCCACCCGATCCTGCGCTGGATGAACACACGCTTTGATGCGCCCCATTCACGCTTTAGTGAAATCACACAAGATCAGTTTGAGCGCGCCGGTATGCGCATCCTTGCTCAAAGCGAAGAAGCCGGGGTCCATATGGCGGCCAGCCCGGACGGATTCCGCCTGATTTGTTTTCAGGGTCACCCGGAATATGATCTTTTCTCTCTTTTAAAAGAATACCGCCGGGATATTGGCTGGTATCAGGATGGCACGATCGACTACGAACCGCCTTTCCCGCGCGGTTATTTTACAGCCGAAGCAGAAGCCCTGGCCAAAAACCATAAAGATAAAATACTGGCCGGAGACAAGGACGCCATTTTTCCTGAAGATGAGATTGCCGCGCTTTTGGACAATACATGGGCCGACAGTGCCCGCGCCGCCATCGGTAACTGGATCGGACTGGTCTACCAGACCACCCATTTTGACCGGCGCAAACTCTTCATGGACGGGATTGATCCGAATGATCCTCTGAAGGGGCTATAAATTTATTTCATGCGAAAGACGCAAAGCTTTTAGCGCCGCAGGCTTTTAAAACCACAGATAAACACGGATGAACTCAGATTATTAAGCCGTAAAGATTAGGTCAAAATCAGTGTTTATCTGTGTTCATCTGTGGTTGATATTATTGCCGCTACGCGGCGGTTATTCTTTTTCAAATCTGGCAGGTGTCGGCGCGGCGGGGTCCGTCTGCGGAACAATCGCCTTTTTAGCGCCCGCGCGGGCCGTTTTACCGGTTCCAGCATAAAGCTGCTTAGACGCTTCAATCATATGTAATCCGCCCATCGCCGGACAGAGTATCCGTCCGGCTTTTTCAAAACCTCCGGCAGAACGCAAAAGAAAATTACGCTGAAAGGGCGGAACAAACAGAGCCCGGCTTGTGCGTTCATGAACAAACAAATGATCCATCAAAAACCGTTCAAGCTGGCTTGCCGAATAAGGCGTGCCCTGCCCGAAAGGTGACCAGTCTGCCCGCGCCCACAGCCCCATCCGGTTTGGAACAATAATCATTAAACGCCCGTTACTTTTCAAAACCCGCCAAATTTCTTCAAAGGCCGGGGTAATATCGGGCATAAATTCCAGCGCATGGATCATCAGGATCCGATCAACCGAGTTGGTCTCCAGCGGTAAATCCCCTTCCTCACATAAAGCGATCTTATTCGGCCCTTCCGGCGGCCAGAAATGCGCGCCCTGACCTGAGGGCATCAGAGCAGAGATTTGTGCACCGCCATCCATATAAGGCCGTAAATAGGGCGTCACATATCCAAGACCAACGACGTTCAGATTTTTGTGTGAACTCACCGGCCAGAGATCCTCAATCCGGCTGTGCAAAACACGACGGAGCATCCGGCCGGCCGGCGTGTTATAAAAAATTTTCAGATCATAAGCTGAGGGGATCATGGGAGGAGAATATCTTAAAATGAAAGAAAAACAAAAGAGACTTTCCCTCTCCCATGGGGAGAGGGTTGCGCAAGCTTAATGAGTACAAAGTACGAATTTAGCTGAAGCTGGGTGAGGGTGTAAAATTTACGGGCAAAGGGAA
>JANQIB010000035.1 GCA_028282385.1 Alphaproteobacteria bacterium | reverse complement strand
ACGATCGACCGGCTGGGTGAGCAGATGGAAACCGAGCTGTTTGTCGAGTTTTTCAATGCGCTGGCCCAAAATGGCGGGATTACCCTGCATGCGGAAAATCTCTACGGGGAAAATAACCATCATGTGATTGAAAGTGTCTTCAAGGCGCTTGCCAAGGCGTTGCGCATGGCCTGTTCGCATGATCCGCGCGCGGAAGGAATTTTGCCGAGCACCAAAGGCGCGCTTTAAATTTTCCGCTCTGTTAAAACATTTCCGTGCGCGGGGAAGCCTTCATAATCGGTCAGGGTTTTGACATCGTCTTTCAGGGCGTTAAATCCCTCTTTTGTCACTCTGGCAACTGATGTGCGTTTCAGGAAATCCCAGACAGAGGTGCAGCTATAAGTATGGGCTGCGCCGCCGGTCGGAAGAACATGGTTTACACCGATCCCGTAATTGCCAAGGGAAGACGGCGTTGTTTCCCCGATCAGAATTTCCCCGGCATTTGTCAGTTTGGGAACAACGTCATCCGGATTGTTGACTTTGACGAGCAAATGTTCAGTTGCGTAATCATTACAAAACGTAATTGAGTCCTCTAAAGAGCTTGTCAGGATAATACCGCTATAGGCAGCCATGTTGGTTTCAAGCCAGCCACGCTGCGGATCCGGCAGGGTGTTAGTAGCATCCGGTAAAGCGTCGTGAACGGCGCGGGCCAAAGTTTCATCATGGGTAACCAGAAGGGCCGCGCTGTCCGGGCCGTGTTCAGCTTCATTTAAAATATCTAAAACCGTATTGTGAATATCGGCGCTGCCATCGCACAGAATAATAGATTCTGACGGGCCGGCCGGCATGCCGGGGTCAATGATGTTTGAAAGAATTTTCTTGGCAGAGGCCACATAAGGGGAGCCGGGACCCAAAACTTTTTTGACTGCCGGAATGCTTTCAGTTCCGTAAGCCAGGGCCGCAATCGCCTGCGCACCCCCGGTTTTATAGATATTGTGAATGCCGGAAATCTGCGCAGCGTATAACAGTGCATCGCCGATCCTGCCATCGCTGCGCGGCGGGCTGACCATTACAATTTCTTTAACACCTGCGAGGACTGCCGGAATGCCAAGCATATAAACCGCGGACGGGTACTGGTTTTTTCCGCCCGGGACATAAAGCCCGACTGAAGAAATTGGCGTGACTTTTTCTCCGGCAAAGACGCCGGTCTCAACTTCGTAAAGCCATTCACGTTCCACGCGGCGCATTTGCTCTTCATGAAATTTACGGACATTGTCTGCGCAGTGATCAATCGCCTTTTTAATGTCAGGATCAAGGGATTTTTCTGCGGCTTCGAATTCTTCTGGTGAGACTTTTAAATTTTTAAGATCGGCCTGATCAAATTTTTTCGCATAATCTAAAAGTGCGGCATCACCACGCGTTTTGACATCTTCAAGGATCGGGCGGACCTGGCCGGCCACATCGTCAATATCGGCCTGCGCCCGGCGCAGCAGACGGGCCTTGTCTTCGGCAGGCGTCTCATCCCATTTGTAAAAACCGACTTTCATGGCTATAAGTCTCCTTGCGATGGGGCACTTAAGCTGAATTCCGCGTCGTAGACAAGGCATTATGGGCGAAAAGATTATCATCATTGATTACGGGTCAGGCAACCTGCATAGCGCGCAGAAAACCTTTGCCTATGTCATTGACCAAAAAGGTCATGACGCGAAAGCCGAGATCAGCAACCGCGCCGAAGATATTTTAACCGCCGACCGCGTGGTTTTACCTGGCCAGGGTGCTTTTGCCGATTGTATGGACGGTCTTGAGGCGATTCCCGGCATGCGCGATGCGCTGGAAGAGCGGGTGATAAAAGGCGGTATTCCCTTTTTCGGCATATGCGTTGGCATGCAGCTGATGGCTAGCCGCGGCCATGAACATGGTGTGCATGACGGGCTTGGCTGGATCGCGGGAGACGTTGTTCCGCTTGAGCCGGATGATCCTGCGTTAAAAGTGCCGCATATGGGTTGGAATGAGGTTTATAGCAAAAGCGGGCATTTTATGCTGCAAGGCATCACAGAAAAATCTCGACAAAACCGCCCGCATTTCTATTTTGTTCATTCTTATATGGTGAAATGTAAGAACAGCGATCATGTTCTGGCAACCACCGAATATGGCGAAGATGTCACTGCCATTATCGGACGGGATAATCTCATCGGCGCGCAGTGCCATGTTGAGAACAGCCAGCAGGATGGGCTGGATCTGATTGACAGATTTTTACATTGGAAACCTTGAAATCGTCTTAGTGGGGAAGACAATGACAGAAAGCCAGTTACAAAAAGATACGCCGGATTTGAGTGTTGAACTGATGCAGGAGGCGCTTAGTCCGCAGGACCTGAATGATCTGTGTGATGCAACCGATGCAGCGATTGAAGGCGGCGGGGGTTTCGGCTGGACCGAATTGCCGGCGCGCGACAGCCTGGAGCGCTACTGGCAGGGCGTCATTGCAGCGCCGACCCGTTTATTATTTGTGGCCCGTCTTGACGGCACAATTTGCGGGACCACGCAGGTCGTTTTGCCGCCCGGGAACAACGAAGCGCAGGGACATGTCGTTCACCTGACAACAAATTTTGTTGCGCCCTGGGCACGCAGTTACGGTCTTGCCCGGTTGCTTTTGGAAGCCGTGGAAGAGCATTGTCTTAAAAACGGCTATGCTGTCATCAACCTGGATGTCCGGGAAACCATGGACCGCGCCATCGAGGTTTATCAAGGATTAGGCTACGAAAAATTCGGGGAGCATCCCTACTCCGTGAAGGTTGGCAACGATACGATTAAGAGCTTGTATTACTACAAGATCATCAATCCTGATTTTTTTAAATAGCGTTCGTTATTTCATCTGGAATGCGTTGCTGCGTCGGTCATGTAGGTTTTCTACATTTCGCTCCTTGCGCCTGTTCCAGACAAAATACCGTTAACTATTACGTTTATGTGTTTCGGCTTGTTTTTTCAGTGTGTCCGGACGTTCCCATCCGGCTTTCAAGAATAGCTGAAACATCATCTGGCGTAATACCCAGATGCGCCCAGAGCACCATCAGGTGAAAGATTAGGTCCGCACTTTCCGTTTTCAGTTTTTCAGGATCGTTTTTGTGTGCTTCAACAATCGTTTCAACCGCTTCTTCAACAACCTTATTGCCAATATGGCCTGTGCCTTTCGCATAAAGAGAAGCCACATAAGAATCTTTCGGATCTTTTCCTTTCCGTCCTAAAAGTGTTTCAAAAAGTTGGTTTAAGACATCTTGTTTCATTTTATAGTCTTACCGGGATTCCGGCCTCCTGCATTTTTTCTTTTGCTTGTGCAATTGTATAGGTGCCGAAGTGAAAAATCGATGCGGCAAGAACAGCGCTGGCATGTCCTTCGGTAATGCCTTCGGCCAGATGGTCCAGTGTGCCAACCCCGCCGGAAGCAATCACGGGAACAGAAACGCTATCGGAAATGGTGCGGGTCAGGTCCAGGTCGAACCCCTCTTTGGTGCCGTCCCGGTCCATCGAGGTGACAAGTAATTCCCCTGCCCCGTAATTGGCCATTTTCTTTGCCCACTCGATCGCATCGATCCCGGTCGGTTTGCGCCCGCCATGGGTAAAAATTTCATAGCCGCCTTTTCCATCCGCCCGCGCATCAATGGCTACGACAATGCACTGGCTGCCGCATTTCAGCGCGGCTTCCTTGACAAAGTCCGGGTTGTAAATTGCCGCGCTATTGACCGCGATTTTATCGGCGCCGGCTTCCAGAAGCGCGCGGATATCGGATAGCTCCCGCACACCCCCGCCGACAGTGAGCGGCATAAAGACACTCTCAGCCGTGCGGCGGACCATGTCAATCAACGTGCCGCGATTTTCATGCGTGGCGGTAATATCAAGAAAGCAAAGCTCATCCGCGCCCTGATCATTATAGATTTTAGCCTGTTCGACGGGATCGCCGGCATCAATCAGATCAACGAAATTCACGCCTTTGACCGTGCGGCCGTCTTTGACATCTAAACAAGGAATTATGCGCTTTTTAAGCATAGATCGTTTGTAGACGATGTGCCGGGTTCTTTCGAGAAGTTTTTATGAGGTGCAATGTTTCTTTTAGCAAGTGCTTGCCTGTCGATCAGGATTGTCAGGCCGGTCGGTAGTTGATCGCCGTAACTTTGCGGCAGGTCGTTTTCTGTTAAAAACGGTTCATATCTGCCGCCTGCAAAATCATTTGCATTTACTTCAGTGCCAGCGCCGAAAATAACAATAACTTCCGCGCCGTCATATTCTGCTGCTTTACGCCAGATTTCAGGGATGTTGTGCAGAGGAGAAACCTGCGTCAGATGATCTGGGTTAATTTCGTGATTTTCCGTTTCTATTGTTTGGACAATATAATTTACAAAAATAACAGGACTCTTATCACTTGGCCGTTTTTCAATATCTAAAAAATCAACGGACTGTTCCTTATCATCTAAAGCATTGAACTTTCCTTTAAATGATTCAGAGACAGGAAATTTTAAAAGTGCAAGAATCTGCATTCCCAGTAACAAAAACTTATTATCCCGGTCTGAAAAGTCCGGACAGGCTACCGGCCCTGTAAGCTTGGGACCTACGACTTTCAAAGCATCAAATGGCTTTGGGTGATTCAATAGATCAGCACCTGCCTGAAAGGCATGGTTTAAAGGACGTAGCCAGCTAAATGGCTGTTGCTTCAGATAGTGCACATCAGACATGGCAGGAGTGATAACGATAAAATTTACATAATGCAATAGTTTTTTGGAAAAATTTATAAAGAAAGTGCTTCGGCGGCAGTAATCCGTCCATCATAGAGGGCCTTACCGAGGATTGCGCCGGAAACGCCGTGCTCACCGGCGGCACGTACAGCGCGTACGTCTTCGATGGATCCAAGCCCGCCTGAGGCAATCACCGGGATTGAGGTGTTTTTGGCCAGGGTTATGGTTTCCTCCATATTCAGGCCCTGCCCGGTCCCGTCCCGGTCTATATCGGTATAGATAATTGCGGTAACCCCGGCCTCTTCAAACCGGGCAGCGAGATCGGTTGCCGGCATATCAGATTCTTCAACCCAGCCTTCCACGGCAACCATGCCGCTGCGCGCATCAATGCCAACCACGATCTGCTCCGGGAAAAGCCGGCAGGCCTCAAGAACGATGTCCGGGTTTTTTAGGGCGAGTGTGCCGAGGATCACGCGGTTGATCCCTTCGGAGAGCCAGTATTCAATTTGTTCCAGCGAGCGGATGCCGCCGCCAAGCTGCACCGGTAAATCGATCGTTTTTAAAATCGACTGAACGATATCGGCATTCACAGGCTTACCTTCGACGGCGCCGTTCAGGTCAACGAGATGAATCCAGCTAAAGCCTGCCCTGGCCCAGTCAAGCGCCTGCGCCGCCGGATCATCATTATAAATTGTCTGCTGCTCCATATCGCCCTGATGCAGGCGCACGGCTTTGCCGTCTTTGATGTCTATTGCAGGATACAAAATCATGTTCGTTACTTCCTTTTATTTTTTCAGTGCGTTGCTGCGCTCCTAAAATAGGCTATCTATTCTTCGTCGCTTGCGCCTGCTGAAAAAATAAAATCAAGCAACGATTTTTAAGCTGGTGTATAGATAAGAAAAAGACTTGTAAAGAAGGGATCAGAGAATGGCTTATGACGATCAGAATATTTTTGCAAAAATTTTGCGTGGAGAAATTCCTTGTACAAAGCTCTATGAAGATGAGTATGCGCTGGCTTTTCCGGATATTAATCCGCATGCGCCGGTTCATATTCTTGTGATCCCGAAAGGTCCTTATCTCTCGATTGAGGATTTTGGTCTGCGGGCAAGCCCGGAGGAAATTACAGGTTTTTACCGCGCAGTATCCAAAGTTGCAGCAGAAAACGGTTTGAGCACAGATGGTTTCCGGGCGATTGCCAATACGGGTGCAAATGGCGGGCAGGAAGTGCCGCATTTCCATGTTCATCTTCTCGGCGGAAAACCGATCGGGCCGATGGTATCAGGGTAAAAAGTAGGGAGTGGTGAGTAAGGAGTAATGAGAAAAGTAAAGTCTCTAAAAATTCTCTCTACTCCCTACTTGTAACTCCTTACTGGCGTACGCGGTGAACCGGAAAGAGAATAATATTATCCGCTTTATCAGGCACAATATGGGCGCTGTAAGATCCGGCCAGGCTTTCACCATCTTCATAAGCCAGTTCGGTCAAAATAAAGTCGGCAATTTCCATGTGCGCCCGTGCCTGAATTGACAAAATGTCGCAGAGTTTGCAAATCGGATCTTCTGCATCCTGCAAACCAAGGCAGATTGTGTCCATCAGGTCGGCGAGGCTTTCAAGATCTTCAGGAATATTCTGAAGTGTGCTGTAAAGTTTGTCTTCATCCACCGGGCCCTGATGATAATTGGACAGCCAGTCCGGGCCGTAATCATCAAGAATTTTATCGCATTCAATCGACAAAGCTGCGGCAATCGGGCTGTTATCTTTTAAAGCCTGCGCAATATGTTTGGCGCCAACAGCAATCGCCAGCAAAGCCGAATCCGGGTCGATTTCACTGAGTGCTTCGTGCAGCTCATATTGAACATCATCGGTCAGCAAAAGGTCGCCGTAAAGAATATCGCCAATCGCCAGCGGCACGACAAGATGTGTGTGCAGCAGGGCAAGCTGTGTGTCATTCAATGCGCAAGTCATTTCTTTGTCCTTAAATTTTTTGTTTTTTCCCAAAGGCGGGTTTTTCTTGTCCTAGGGCCCGTTATAGCGCGAAGGAATGAACAAAAATTTAAGGGAGTCTAAAGGAAAGGTTAAAACTGCTTCTTTTTTAAATTTTTCTGTGCAATACAAGAAAAATGGTATCCCGTGTGAATACAATTGCCTTCCAGGGCGTAGATGTTCAGCCTGTCGACGTGCAGGTGCAGATCTCAAGCGGCACGGTTGGTTTTACGATTGTCGGGCTGCCCGATAAAGCAGTAGCGGAAAGTAAAGAGCGTGTGCGCGCCGCGCTTCATGCGCTGGGCATTGCCCTGCCGGCCAAACGTTTGACGGTGAATTTGGCCCCGGCAGATCTCAATAAAGAAGGATCGCATTATGATTTGCCGATTGCGCTGGGCGTTTTGGCGGCAATGGATATCCTTCCCAAAGATGAAATTGAAAATTTTGTTGTGTTAGGGGAGCTCTCCCTTGATGCCGGTATTCGCCGTGTTGCCGGTGTTCTGCCCGCCGCTATTCATGCCGCCGGCAATGATAACGCACTGATCTGTCCGAAAGAATGCGGGAGCGAAGCGACATGGGCGGGTGATCTGAATATTGTGGCAGCAGGTAACCTTTTGCAGATTGTCAATCATATGAAAGGTACGCAGGTCTTAAGCCGTCCTGAAGCGCAAGGCGTAGAGGAAAAAGGACAGGCCGGATTTATTCCAGATTTATCCGCGGTCAAAGGTCAGGAAAGTGCCAAGCGGGCGCTGGAGATTACGGCAGCCGGCGGGCATAACATGTTGATGACCGGTCCGCCCGGATCAGGGAAATCGATGCTGGCCTCATGCCTGCCGGGAATTTTACCGCCTTTAACGCCTGCCGAAGCGCTCGAAGTGTCGATGATTCATTCGCTTGCCGGAACATTACCCGAAGGCGGCCTGATGAAAACCCGTCCTTACCGCGATCCGCATCACTCGGCGTCTCTGCCGGCCCTGATTGGCGGCGGTGTACGGGTGAAGCCGGGAGAAATTTCGCTGGCGCATCACGGTGTTTTGTTTTTAGACGAGCTGCCGGAATTTGCCCGCGGAACGTTAGAGGCGCTGCGCCAGCCTTTGGAGACAGGGGAGACTTTGGTGGCGCGTGCCAATCATCATGTCACCTACCCGGCAAGATTTCAGTTGATTGCTGCGATGAATCCGTGCCGCTGCGGTTATCTCGGCGATCCGGGACGGGAATGTACGAAAGCTCCACGCTGCGGAATTGATTACCAGGCGAAACTTTCCGGACCGCTTTTGGACCGGATTGATTTGCAGGTGGATGTCCCGGCAGTTTCTATTTCTGATTTATCTTCTGAAGGTGGGGAAGGCTCTGCGCAGGTCCGCGCGCGGGTGACAAATGCAAGGCATATTCAGCAGGAGCGGCAGGGTAAAACCAATGCGGCGCTGCCGGCGGAGATGTTAGAAGGGGTTTGTAGCCTGTCTTCAGAAATTCAAGGACTGTTAAATGACGCGGCAAATAAGATGAATCTGTCGGCGCGGGCCTATCACCGTGTGTTACGCGTGGCGCGGACCATCGCCGATCTAGCCGGACATCCGGGAGAAATCGGTAAAAATCACATGGCTGAAGCGCTGTCCTATCGCGGGCATAATTATCAATAATATCAGATAGATAGACAAATATTGCACCGCACAATTTGTGTTTTGCGGGGCTATTTGCGTATCCTTATATTAAGAGAATTATAAGAAAAATCCTTCAAAATAAGAGGGTTAGGGGATTAGTTTTGAGCTTACACGTCGCAGAACCAGACAAAAATGCAAGCGCAGCGCAGCTTGATGAGGCTGAGCGTCAGTGTCTTGCCTCGATTACCGAGGTAAACACAGAAGTTAATGCTACTGAAACAGCGGCTCTGGGCGCTGAAGCAGCGCTGGATGAAGAGACCCGGCGTATGATGGGCGCTTCGGCGGAAAGCAGGAACGAAGTCAATCTTGCAATGGATGTTGTTACCGAAGCGCTTGGAACGTCCAGCATAAAACTTCTTAAAGATGTGGGAAGTGTTCTTTCTGACCGTGGCAGTGATCCGGGAAAATTTTCGATTGGCGGACGGTCAGTTCAGACAATGGAAGATACAATCCGCAATAGCGCTGCCAAGGGGCCGGGATTGTGGCCTGCAGGTAAAGGCAGTGGAAAGTCGGAATTGGTTGACCGGGCAAATATTACAGACTCTTCTTTAAACGGTCACACAAAACAAACTTACGGCGCCGCAAAATTTAACGCAGAAAATTTACGTGGTACAGCGCAGTATGTTCAAAAACTAACCTTTGAAAAGGGTATTGCTAACGAGAAAGTTCTCGGCGTTGTCCAAAGGCTGCGTGCAGAAGGACCGCAGGCACCGGGTCTTGGCGGCGGTGGCGCGCAACGAACTCTGGAGCATACGCTGGCGATGGGACCGCGCGGGCCGAGTGATGACATGCTCACTGAAGAAGAACAAGGAGCGATGGCGTAATGGTTGATACACTCACACATGATCCAAATGCAGAATTTCTAGAAGTTGAGCCTATTAAACCTGCCGATCCAAAAGTTGATATGGATACGCCGCGCGTAGACGTGAATGCCATCTGGGCACAGATTAACGGAAATACCCCGGTTGCCGAAATGGGTCCGGAGATACAAAAGCAACTTGATCCGGCGATGACAGGTCCTGATGCTATTAATCTTAAATATGATAACCCTGAGCCATCCCAGACGATTGACTTATCCAGGGTTGAGCAAGTGAGTTACACCAACCAAATAGCAATGGCTGAAGGGACACCTGCAATGGGAGATGGCGTTGCAAAAATCGGAAATGAAATTGCAGCAACGATAAGCGGTATTTTTGATTCACTGCGCGGTGGTCAAACAATGGAGCCTAATCCTGAAATGAACATGAATGGCCCGCCGCCGCCAGCAATGACTGGTCCGACTCATACGCCTTTTGGCTAATTTAATCTTTCCGGTCTAAATCATCATAAGAGGCTGCGCCGATGGCAAGATCGGCCAGATCTTCCGTATCTTCATGTTGCTTTTGAAGTTTGAGAAAATGCCGCACGGCGAGCGGAATGCAGATCATATATGTTGCAGCCATTACACTTAAGGTTGGCCACGGGGCCTGCACCAGAGCGGCAATCATAAGCGCCGCAGCGGCAAGCGCGGGCATGGTCATTTTTGCCGGCAGGTGAAGTTGTTTGGTCGACCAGGTCGGAATGCGGCTAACCATTAGCGCGGCGACCATTAAAATCCAGATCCCCACTAAAAAGTTGGCGCTCGCCATCTGTTCAAAAAAGTGCGGGAATTGCAGCCAGAGAATCATCGGAAAAAGGGCCAGGCCAGCTCCGGCCGGGGCCGGCACACCTGAGAAAAATTCTTTTTTCCATTTTGGAACATCCTGATGCTGGGTGACATTAAAACGGGCAAGTCGCAGCGCGCAGGCGGCGGCATAGGCCATCATTGCAATCCAGCCGATCGGCCCGCTTTCCTGTAAAACCCAGGCATAGAGAACGAGAGCGGGGGCCACCCCAAAGGCAAGGAAGTCGGACAGGCTATCAAGTTGTGCGCCAAATTCACTGACGGCATTTAAAAGCCGGGCGGTGGCGCCATCCAGTGCATCCATGATCGCGGCAATGACAATGGCGATCACAGCGCGGTCCCACTGCCCGTCAAAGGCAAGCTGAATGGCTGTAATCCCGGCGGCCAAGGCCACCAATGTCATCAGGTTTGGCAGAAGTTTACGCAGCGGGGCGGCGTTTTCTGCTTCATCATCATTTGCCTGAGGCGGCTTAAGAGGCTTCACATTCATGTGTTTGTTGTTCCTGTGCGCGGTTTTTGCTGCCCGCTTAAAACGGCCAGAACAGTTTCACCGCCAACACATCTTTGATCTTCACAGACAAGAGGTTCAATGCCCTGCGGCAGATAAAGATCAACGCGTGAGCCAAACCGGATCAGGCCGAATTTCTCACCTACGGTGATGTCATGTCCGTCTTCATGCTGCGTTATAATGCGCCGGGCAATAAATCCGGCGACCTGTGCAAGACCAATGAGTTTATCGTCTTTGGTTTTTAAAAGTGCGAGCGCGCGTTCATTTTGCTCACTGGCGTCATCGGCAGCGGCATTCATATAACGGCCCGTCTTGTAAGCGGTTTTGACAACGCTGCCGCTGACCGGGTTACGGTTGACGTGAACATCCAGCGCAGACAGGAAAATACTGACGCGGGTATAAAGCGTATCGCGCTCTCCGTCCGGGGCGATGTCCGTCGGTAAAGTTGTCTCCCGCAGAATTTTACAGACACGTCCGTCTGCCGGAGAAATAACAAGATCATCCCCTTGCGGCGTGACGCGCGGCGGGTCGCGGAAAAAATACAGGCTGAACAGGGTAAAGAGCAGGCAGAGGAGGCCCAGAAAGTCCCAAAGTAAATACCCAAAGAACGTTGCAATAATGCCGGCAACCACAAACGGGTATCCGGCCGGGTGCAGGGGATGAAAGACCGTTTTTTTAAGGGTCGTCATCAAATTTTCATCAGGGTGACTAGCCATAATGTTTTAAGTTTTCCTTCGATTTTTCTTTGTGTTAAAGTATAAAAATAAAATGAAAAATACAATTCTTATCCGTTTCAGCTTCATTGTTCTTTTTTGTGTGATTCTGTTAATTACAGGACAGGGCGCACAGGCCCAAAATGCACATAGCCTGTATTGCCAGGGGATCGACAGCACAGCCGCGGTGCAGGCCTGCCTGAAACGTCACCGCGACAGCGCCCAGCGGGACCTGAATAAAATTTACGACCTTATGACCGGGTCTTTAGAAGGGGAAGACCTGGAAACACTGAAAACAATTCATGAGAGCTGGCTGGCTTATCGCGATGCGGAGTGTGAATGGGAAGCGCAGCGCACGGCGACAGCATCCTTAAAGCAAATCAATAAACTTTCCTGCCTTGCCCGGATGACCGAGGACCGCGCCGCCGTCTTAAAAACAGCGCATATGGATGATGAAGATCCGGATACACAGCGCCAGTTCAGTTCTTTTCCGCGCTGGATGAATGCTTTGGCAAAAGATTACCCGTCTGTTTTCTGGGATTACGGGCACCGCCTGCGCGGGGATTTAAATTGTGATGGGAATGAAGATTTGGTGATGAGCGGCATTCTCCTGGATCAGGGCAAACGCCATGAAGAAGGCGGTGAGCTTTCGCACCCGGTGCAATATTATGTTGCAATCTCTGATAATCCGCCGACGGGCCGTCCACAGGCGCAGATTTTAAAGTTTGACGTCGGCGGTGAAAATATTTGTTCTTTGCCGGTGCGCATGGGCCTGCAGGATGGAAAGCAGGATGAAGAAACCTGCTCAGCCAAACTAACTTTAACAAGTGCAAATTGCGATCCGGCAATGATCGTCTTGACGGGTAAGAGTTACGGCCTTTATATCAAGCCCGAAGAAAACGAAGATAAAAAAGAAAAATAGGCCATCATCAAAAAACAAAACAGGATTAATGAAATGACAAAAATTAAGTCAGTCTGTGTGTATTGCGGGTCCTCTTCGCGGGTTGACCAGGCTTTTAAAGATGCAGCTGAAGAGCTCGGCAAACATTTAGCGGCGCAGGACTGGGATGTTGTTTATGGCGGCGGGCGTGTCGGCTTGATGGGCATTGTTGCCGATTCGGCTCTTGAGGCCGGCCGCAAAGTGATTGGCATTATCCCTGAACATATCCAGGAACGGGAGATTGAACACACCGACCTGACGGAGCTTCACGTCGTTGATTCAATGCATACGCGCAAACAGATGATGGTCGATAAGTCAGATGCTTTTGTCATTCTGGCCGGCGGTTTGGGGACGCTGGATGAATTTTTTGAGCTTTTGACCTGGAAACAGCTTGGCCTGCATGACAAGCCGATCGTTGTTTGCAATGTCAAAGGCTATTGGGACAAGCTGATGGAAACGATTGATCACATCGCCGCGGAAGGATTTATGCGCCCGGAAGATCGGTCTTTTGTTGTTGTTGATACAGTGGAAGAGGTTGCTGAAGCCCTGAAATCCGCGCCCCAAGAAACGATTGACCCGAAAACCAAGTGGATTTAGGGCGTCTATCATTTCATCCGGGACTGCGTTGCTTCGGCGCTCATGTGTTTTTTATACATTTCGCTTATCGCGCCTGGTCCGGATAGAACGCTAATTGCCCTATTAATTGTCATATTCTCTTAACAGGCTCTTAGGAACTGTGTGGTCTAATATAAAGTGGGTTTTAAATCCTCTTTTTACTTTTCCTGAAAGTAAGCCAAGTGTTTAATATTACGAGAGTCTTTTACAAAACAGGACAACCATACTGATGTACGATCACGCTTTAGATCAGGCCAAGGCAACGCATGATAAAGTCATTGCGAAGCTGGATGCTGCGGACATTCCGCCGAGCCCGCATAACTATGAGGTTTTGTATATTTATTTCGGCAACCTCAATCCCGAGCTCAAAGCGGAAATGGATGAGTTCATGCAGAAAAGTGATCTCAGCGCTGAGCTGTGCCGGGAACTCTACGAAAAATATATTAGTGATTCGCGCCATGAAGAGCTTGTTCAGAAAGCCGGGAACGAAATTCAGAATACCTTATCTGATGTGACGGGTCTTGTCGGCAATATGCGGACCGCAACAAATGAATATAGCGGCACGCTGCAAAATGTCAGCCAGAAGATCAACGATGCTGATGCCAGCGATGACATTAAAGCGTTGATGGATGATGTTGCCAAAGATACTGAAAAAATGCTCGAACAAAACCAGCAGCTGGAAGAGCAGCTTGATAAATCCGCGCAGGTCATGGAAGAGATGAAAAAGGATCTTGAGCGCGTCAAGCGGGAAGCGATGACAGACGGCCTGACCGGGATTGCAAACCGGAAAGCCTTTGATGAGCGGATCGATCAAATGCGTAAACGCGCCGATAGCGGGGAATTTGGTTTCACCCTGCTGCTGCTTGATATTGATCACTTTAAGAGCTTTAACGATAATTTCGGCCACCAGGTTGGTGACCAGGTCTTACGCCTTGTTGCGAAAACACTAACAGATGGGATTAAAGGCCGGGATACGGCGGCGCGTTATGGCGGAGAAGAATTTGCAATCATCCTGCCGGCCTCGGATGTGAAAGCCGGGGTTATTGTCGGGGACAATCTGCGCAAGGCGCTGGAGATGAAAGAGATCGTCAACCGGGCAAATGGTGAGGCGCTGGGACGGATTACAATGTCTGTCGGGGTAGCCGAGTATCTTCCCGGCGAATCCATTGAAGATCTGATTGACCGCGCGGACGGCGCGCTTTATACCGCCAAGCATAATGGCCGCAATCAGGTGGCTGCTGCTTCTGCCAGCAAAGCCGCTTAATTTATTTCTCTTTGCTTTGTAAAAAAGCGGGTTAACTCTGTATCCAGTGCATTTGCAAGCCGGGCCAGTTCTTCAAGATTTAACGAGTCTTTTCCCATTTCATAACGGTCAAGCCTGTCAAGGCGAATACCGGCCCGGCAGGCCAGATCCTGCAAAAGCATTTTCCGGTCATGCCGGTAGAAGCGGATATTTATCCCGATAACTTTGCGCAGGTTACGTAATTGTTTACGCATGTCCATTTCCCTGACCTCTTTTCTGCTATTTTTTGGTTTATCCAACTTAATTTACGATCATTCAGATCGTAAATTACGAACGGTAGATCGTATAAAAAGAAAAGTCAACAACCTCAATATTTTACATAATGAAAATAAAAAAAATCATAGGCAATCACATTCGTTTGCTGCGAACAGGTCAAAAAAGGACACAGGAAGAACTTTCCGCGTCGGCGGGCATATCCCTGCGGTTTTTTCAGGATATTGAAGGTGGATATAAATTACCGAGTTTGATTACCTTATTCAAAATATCAAAGGGGCTTAAAATCACGCCCGACAAACTCATTATGCCGATTTGGAAAGATTGGACCAAAACTCCGGAAGGTAAATAGCATTATTGATTTCTTGCTTATGCCTCATACCTCTCCTATCTATGAGGGATGGAAGATTATTGGGAAATTGAAAGCGGTGACGGCTTCACAATTCATGGCATTTTAGATCATGCTGCCGGAGATCAGGCAACGCCGGAAAAGGCGGTTATCATTATTCACGGCCTGACCGGCAATCCGCACGAATATATTCATGAGAGCGCTGCGGATTTTTTCACGGAAAAAGGTTATGACGTGATCCGGCCTTACCTGTATGGCGGGGAAAACGGGCGCGCGCTGGTTGATTGCACGCTGGAAACCCACGCACAGGACGTTAACACCATCGTCAATAACATCCGGGGAAAATATAAAAAACTGTTCCTGGTTGGTCACAGCTACGGGGGTCCAACTGTTATGATCGCAAAACCGAACGGGATTACAGCCGTGTCCCTTTGGGATCCGAGTTTTAATATGCCTGCGCTTTGGGAGATGAGCCCGCCTAAAGAAATTTTAGGATTATATGTTGCTCGTTTCGGGGGCGTTGACCATTTGCTGGGCGAAGCCATGATTGAAGAAGGCCGGACGCGTTTTGGTGAAAAGGAATGTTTGAAAATTTCCGGGGAATTTACCGCGCCGGTCCAGGTAATTGGCGCAGATGAAAGCGATGAGGCAGACCTTTATGCGCAATGCTCCTTAAGCTGGCATTCGGGATATGAGGGGAAAAAAGAATGTATCAAAGTCGCAGGCGCAGATCATATATTTGTACGCGGGGAGAGCTGCGATAAACTTCTGAACGCCACGCTCAAATGGTTTGAGCAGTTTTAGGGGAGTGATGTTAAAAGGGGATGATGTCTGATTTTGTTTTACATGACGATCCGGCGGTTGCGCCTTCTTATTTTGAGGGGCTGAATGCGCCCCAGCGGGAAGCAGTGGAAACAACCGAGGGTCCGCTTCTGGTGCTCGCCGGGGCTGGAACCGGCAAGACACGCGTTCTTACAACACGGCTAGCGCATCTGATCAATGCCAAGGGTGTTTTCCCGGGGCAAATTCTGGCCGTGACCTTTACCAATAAGGCTGCGCAGGAAATGAAGAGCCGCGTCAGTGACAGTCTTGGCGGGCAGACGGTTGAGGGCTGGTGGCTTGGGACATTCCATTCGCTCGCCGCGCGAATGCTCAGACAGCATGCTGAACTTGCCGGTCTTGAAAGCGGGTATACGATTTTGGATCAGGATGATTCCGTGCGGCTTTTAAAACAGCTAATGGAAGCAGAAAATATAGACGTTAAAAAATATCCGCCCAAAGTTGCCGCGGATATTATTTCCGGCTGGAAAGACAAGGCAAAAATTCCGGCCAGTATAACTGCCGATGATGCAGGTGAGTTTGCCGGCGGTAAGTTACAAACGCTTTACCGGCAATACCAGGAGCGTCTCAGAACGCTCAATGCGTGTGACTTTGGCGATTTGCTACTTCATATGATTACGATCTTAAAAAATCCAAATCACGCAGATGTGCTGGCGGACTATCACCGCCGATTTAAATATATTCTTGTCGATGAGTATCAGGATACAAATGTTGCGCAGTATTTGTGGCTGCGTTTACTGGCGCAGGGGTCGAATAATATTTGTTGCGTCGGGGATGATGACCAGTCGATTTATGGCTGGCGCGGCGCGGAAGTTGACAACATTCTGAGATTTGAAAAAGATTTCCCGGGGGCCAAGGTCATTCGGCTGGAAGAAAATTACCGTTCAACCGGGCATATTCTTTCAGCGGCCAATGGTGTGATCAATCACAATGAAGGACGGCTTGGTAAAGAGCTTTTCACCAATATTGGAGACGGGGAAAAGATCCGCCTGCGCGGCCTGTGGGACGGGGAAGCCGAAGCGCGCTGGGCCGGGGAGGAGATTGAAAGCCTGCAGACCAAGGGACATAAACTTAATGAAATGGCTGTTTTGGTCCGCGCCGGGTTTCAAACCCGTGAATTTGAAGAGCGGTTTATCCAGCTTGGCCTGGCCTATCGTGTGATTGGCGGTCCGCGTTTTTACGAACGCGCAGAGATCCGCGATGCGCTGGCTTATTTGCGCGTGGTCAATCAAAAGGCAGATGATCTGGCGCTGGAGCGGATTATCAATGTTCCCAAACGCGGCATTGGCAATGCCACTGTGCAGACACTTTACGCACATGCCCGGGCAAAGGGGATTTGTCTTTACGACGCCGTGATGGATTTAACGCAAACGGACGAATTGCGCCCGAAAGTTAAAACAACCTTATTACGTTTGATTGATGATTTTGGGCGCTGGCGTTCCCTGATCAGTACAACGCATCATGGAGAGCTTTGTGGTTTGATCCTTGATGAGTCTGGTTACACGGCGATGTGGCAGGCTGATAAATCTCCAGAGGCGCCGGGACGTCTTGAAAACTTGAAAGAACTTGTCTCAGGCATGGAAGAATATGACAGCCTGCCGGAATTTTTAGAACATGTTGCGCTTGTGTTAGAAAATAATAATAACGCCGCCGGTGATGCTGTGACGATTATGACGCTTCATGGCGCCAAAGGACTGGAATTTGGTATTGTTTTTTTGCCGGGCTGGGAAGACGGGTTGTTTCCCTCAGAACGCACCATGAAAGAACAGGGTACCAAAGGCCTTGAAGAAGAGCGCCGTCTGGCCTATGTCGGGATTACGCGGGCGCGTCAGAAAGCTTATATCTCTTATGCTGCCAACCGGCGCATGTACGGCCAGTGGGTTAATGCGATCCCGTCACGCTTTGTTGACGAACTTCCTGAGGATCATATTGAAAGCGATGTGGAAAGCGGACTTTATGATCCAGGACGTTCAGCGCATTGGGATTCTAAAGGGCTGGGCGGCTTTGACGGCCCGATTCAAAAAGTGGCGGCGCGCCGCCCGTCATCCCAGCCTGCGGAAAGTCATTCCGAGCATGGAATATCCCGCGGCGCACGTGTCTTTCATGAAAAATTCGGTATGGGCACGGTGATCCATGTTGAAGGATCAAAGCTGGATATTAATTTTGACCAGGCCGGGCATAAACGGCTAATGGATAATTTTGTGACTCTTACGGAGACTCTTTAGGCTTCTTTTTTTCCGTCTCAACCTCATAGTCAATAAGCTTGCCGGCGGCATAAATATCAGACCCGTTTGTTGAATGAATCAAAACGGCATAACCACCTTTTTTATTTCCGCCGGGAGGAGCCTGCACGGCAACTTCAATTGTCCGCGCTTCGCCGTGCCATTTGGCAATATGTTTTGCTTTTCGGACAACATTTGAAAAACGGAGAACCCGTTCTTTACCTTTCTTATTTCTGATTTTTTGAATAATAAAATCCTCATATCGAATCAGCCAGACACTGAACGAGTCACGCAAATTAATATTAAAGTTTCTTGGGACATCGGGAAGTGTGACAAGCACCTTATTCTCATCTCCCCATTTCATATCAACCCATAACGGAAGGCGTAAAGAACGCCCACGGACACTGTTAACGCGCGAATAGAAAGTTTCAGCCCGGCCGGTAAAGACGCTTTCATTGCCGTCAATAACCATATACGGAATTTTAACTTCCGCCTGGTCCATCCGGCCCGAACTTTGATACGCCCATTGGCGGTAGGTACAGGCCTCCAGCCCTGTCGGGTTTGCCAGTGTATTTTTATCCCAATACTGGACATGGCAACTGAGGGCAATCACGTTTGGGTCTTT
>JANQIB010000031.1 GCA_028282385.1 Alphaproteobacteria bacterium | reverse complement strand
AGCTCTTCTTTTTCGCCGTAAATATGAATTAGTTTTTGTTTTGGTTTGGTCACATACAGAATGGAATAACCCTGCGTTGTAATCTCCCCAAGCCGCGTGCCCAGCGCAATCACAAGATCAGCCTCTTTTATCCGCTCTATGAGCGCAGGGTTTGTCGCAAAGTTAAACTCTCCAATGTAACAAGAGTGATTTCCATTAAATAAATCACTGCGCCGCAACGCTGTCGCGACAGGAAGATCTGCTTTTTCTGCAAACACCTGAAGCGCATCAATCCCCTCTTTGCTCCAGCCCGCACCGCCAACAATCATCATGGGGCTTTGCGCAGATGATGTAGCCTCAACAACTTTTTTTATATCATCACGATCAGCTGCCTGTTTTTGAATATTGGCATTCAGCGCACCAATGGCAATTTCCGTTTCCTCCCGTAACATATCTTCCGGCAAAGCAATCACGACCGGGCCGGGCCGTCCGCTCATTGAAATTTCAAAAGCCTGCCGGGCAATCTCCGGAATGGAAGCCGGGTCCTCAATTTCCGTTGCCCATTTCGCAACCGACCCGAATATCTGTTCAACGCTAACTTCCTGGAACGCTTCACGGCCTTTTTCATGCCGTTGCACCTGCCCCATAAAGACAATGAGCGGCGTCGAATCCTGCTGGGCCGTATGAATGGCAATCGAGGCGTTACAGATTCCGGGCCCGCGCGTGACGAAACAGATCCCCGGCAAACCTGTCATCTTTCCGTAACTTTCCGCCATAAACCCGGCGCCGGATTCATGGCGGCAGGTGATCACCTCTATTTTAGGAATATCCAAAACCGCATCGAGAAAAGCCAGGTAACTCTCCCCGGCAACACAAAAAACACGTTTTGTACCAAGAGCTTCCAACGATGCGGCTAAAACCTGTCCGCCTGTAAGGTCTTTCTTCATTATTTTACAATATCATTGAAATGCAAGACTGCCAAAAGAACCTATTTTTGGTTGTCCCAAAGCGACTTTCATGTCAGCCTATGATTGAAGACGATTGAGGAGAAACCGTCATATGTATGATTTTTCAAAAACGTCTGTCCTTGTGGTCGAAGATATGCAGCCAATGCTCGATCTGACAAAATCAATCCTTGGTATTTACGGGTTTGATAAAGTTTACGCCACAACAAGCGGTAAAAAAGGCTTTGACCTGTTTCAAAGCCAAAAGCCCGATATTGTCATTGCCGACTGGGCCCTTGAGGATATGGACGGAATCAGCCTGACAGATAAAATCAGAACGGATGAATATTCCCACAATCCTTACGTACCGATTATCATTATGACCGGGTTTACCTCGCGCCCGCGCGTTGAAACAGCCCGCGATGCCGGCATTACTGAATTTCTGGTCAAACCCTTTACCTCAAAGGATCTATATGCCCGGATTGTACAAGTTATTGAAAAACCCCGGCCTTTCGTCATGTCGGGTGATTTTTTTGGACCGGACCGCCGCCGACGTAAAAATATTGATTATACTGGCAAGCGCAAACGTGAAGGCGAAGTTGTCTCGGAAGAGGACGAAGCTTTTATGATTGATATGCAAGACACTCTCAGCAAGTTGTAAGGATAAAATAACGAATGACAACAGCTTCAGAAAAAAAAGCACGTCTTATAAATCTTGAAAATTCACTCAAACAAAAAGTCGGCAGCGGCGGCATTCCAGCCCACCTAATTCAGGAAGCGCAGCAATATATCGAAGGTAATCCGATCGAATTCAAAGACGAAGGATCAAAGGTTATTCTTGATATCCAAAAACTTTTGGAAGAGTTTGAAACTGCGCCGCAAGCACAAAGACCAGTCCTTCTGGAAAAACTGATTGAACGTGTCATGCTGTTAAAAGCCAGCGGTACGATGTTTCATTACGAACTTGTTTCAATGATTGCGGATGTGCTTTTGGATTTTCTGGAAACAGTCAAAACAGTCAATCCTGACGTCCTGGAAATCATCGATGCCCATAACGAAATTATTTCGATGGCTTTTTCCCGTGAAATGAAGGGAAGCGGCGGAAAAGAAGGCGTTGCGCTCTCCCGAGAGCTTTTTAAAGCCTGCGCGCGTTACTACGAAAAACATGAAAATTAAGAGGAATTTAAAGTCTGTTAAGACTTTTTCTGATATCATATCAGGGTAAGGAGATTTTTTATGAGCACACTTCCGGCAGGCATCGCAGCAGATATGGCAATGACCCGTTTAAATGTCGCTATGTCTTCAATTAAATCCAATGCTGACTCTGAGAAAAAGGTGGCTGATATGTTGCTTGACACAATCAGCAACGTCCCCGTTTCCGGAACGCGCGGCGGCAATCTCAATATCTCCGCCTAGATTTATTTCAATTTAAAATGTTGTAACCTTGCCGAGCTGGCCGATGATCTCATCGACATCGCCGCTATAAGGATAGGATTCGTAAGTGCCTTCTTTCAGGCAGGCAAGGCTGGAGGTTGCACTGGCCCGTTTCATTGCTTCTTCAATGCCCATCTTGTTATGCAGACACGCCGCTAAAGTGCCGCAATAACACGCACCGGCGCCGGCTGTATCAACAATGTCATCAAGATTTAAGGCCGGAACCATGATCCCCTTGCCTTCCGGTCCAACCATCACACTTCCCTTTGCCGCCAGGGTCGTTATAACGCTGGTCCTGGCAACACGCGCAATAGAGGCTGTTTGCTTGGCCGGATCGGTGTCGTTGCCGAGCTGTAAGTGCGCATAAAGTTTTGCCGTCGCATCTTCATTCATAATCAGATATTCGGCCATCGAAAGAACTTCTTTGGAAATCTTTTTAAAGGGCGATAAATTTAAAAAAATGCGCGCGCCATGTTCTTTGGCCCGCTGCATCACATCCAGTGTTTCCTTTGGATCAACATCCAGGTGCACAAGAACCGTATGGTCAATTCCAAGAATTTCGTTCGGCACCTGGTCGGCGCTGATCTCACTATTTGCACCCTGGGCATGCATAATCGCCCGTTGTTCGTTCCGGGGGTCATGCATCACAACGGCAAGGCCTGTCGGCAATGTTTCAGAGGTTGCAACGCCGGAGGTCATCACTTCGTTACGGCGGAGATTCATCAAAATCCGGTTGCCAAAACCGTCATCTCCAACCTTGCCAACCAGCGCGGTTTTGGCGCCTGCACGCCCCGCGGCCAAAGCCTGGTTCGCCGCCTTCCCTCCCGGTGTTGTTTTATAATCAAGGCATTTTGCCGTCTGGCCGGCAGCCGGAAATTCCGCGATCGACGCGTTTAAATCCATATTAATAGAACCGAAAATGATAAGCATTCGCAAAGCACCGCAGATTTTCAAGGTTTATTTCGTATTCAGTATAGACACAGGCTGTAAATATTGGAATGCTGTATCTGATGTTTAAAGACACTCTTTTCCAAAATCATATTGAAACAATCAAACAGGAAGGCCGTTACCGGTCTTTTGCCCGGCTGGAACGGCGATGCGGTGACTTTCCCCGTGCGCATTATTATACGCCCGGCGGTGACGTCAAAGAGGTCACTATCTGGTGCTCGAATGACTACCTGGGTATGGGACAAAATCCGGTAGTTCTCTCTGCAATGCAGGGCGCGATCGAAAAATTCGGCGCCGGTGCAGGTGGAACGCGTAACATTTCCGGAACGCAAAAACTCCACGCCGATCTTGAAGACTCACTGGCAGATCTGCACCAAAAAGACTCCGCGCTTGTCTTTTCCTCCGGCTACGTGGCCAATGAGGGTGCGCTGTCCACCATCCTGAAAATTATGGGGCCGGACGCCATTGTCTTTTCCGATGCGCTCAATCACGCCTCAATGATTCACGGCGTGAAATCTTCCGGCGTCAATAAACGCATTTACGCGCATAATGATCTGGACGATCTGGAACGGCTCTTACGTGAAGCACCAACCAATGCACCCAAAATGATCGCCTTTGAATCCGTCTATTCGATGGAAGGCGATATCGCCCCAATCGAGGAAATTTGTGACCTGGCCGATAAATACGGCGCGATGACCTATCTCGACGAAGTCCATGCAGTCGGGCTGTACGGACCGCGCGGCGGCGGCGTGGCAGAACAGCGCGGCCTGATGGACCGGATTGATGTGATTGAAGGAACCTTCGGAAAAGCCTACGGGTTAATGGGCGGCTTTATTACGGGCAGCCGCGCAGTTGTTGATTGTGTCCGCTCTTCCGCGCCCGGTTTTATTTTCACAACCGCCCTGCCACCGGCAGTTCTCGCCGGCGCGCTGGCCAGTGTTGAGCATTTAAAAACCTCACAGATTGAACGCACCCGCGCCCACACCAATGCCAAAACGCTCAAGGCCGGGCTGGAAGCAAACGACCTGCCCTATCTTCAGGGGGAAAGCCATATCGTCCCGCTGATTGTCGGCGATGCCGTGTGCTGTAAAACCGTCACGGATCTTTTGCTCGATCAGTATGATATTTATGTTCAGCCGATTAACTACCCGACCGTCCCGCGCGGAACAGAGCGCATGCGCCTGACCGCCACCGCTGCCCATACAAAAAAGGACATCGATCATATGATCAACGTCCTTTCAGATCTTTACGAAGAACACCGCGTGTTCCAGTTTATGCAGGCTTAAAATCTTCCAGCATTTGGTCCGCCCATCGCACGACCTACCTGTCTAATTAATTTTCCTAGATAAGGGCGATCACCTGTTGCGGTTACAGCAGTTTCTCCTGCTCCGTTGACATAGCCTAACTCTGTAAATGTATTAGCACCAAACCAACCTAAAGAAAGTTTTTGATCAATTGTGACCGCTGCAAAATACCCATCTTGATCGTTGAGAACAGACATACACACTGCTGTACGCTGCTCTGCCCCATTCACATGAAGACCGTAAGTTGTAATCCTGTCATGAGTCTCTTTAAACGCTTCCTGAAACGTAAATTTTGACATGTCACCCTCTCTCATTTTTCTAAATTTTGAGGGAAATTACAGAAAATAACTGCTTCTGTCAACAAAATTATGAAAAATATTAGGTTCGGGTAATATAAATGCCTTAGCAAACAGCGTTTTATTTAGGCCAGGCGCGAGGAGAGCAGTGTAGATAACCTACATAAACGACGAGCAACGCCGCCTAAATGAAACGATGGACGCTAAAATTCGACGGTGAAATCATATGTCCCGTCATAGGCCCCGTCGAGATAGACCTGCCCGCCGCCTGCCGTCTGGATCCGCGCCCCGATAAACAGGGTGGCATTGCCGCCGCCATCAGAGGTTAAAACAGCCGGATGGGTTGTGAAATTATCGACTGTAAACTCACCCGTTCCCCCACCCAGTGTCCGCGTCACATTGGTATTCGCATCCAGGGTAAAGGTGAAAGCCGTGCTGGCCGGCGCGCCGGTAATGCTGTAACGGGCGCGCTGTCCAAGTGTTGTCACAATAATATTTGCGTTATTTGAAAAACTTCCGTCTGCGCCAACAACAACTTCTCCAACCGCGGCAAGGTTGCGGGTGATCAGCTCACCAAACTCCATCGCCTGAATCTCGGTCACCGTATACGCTCCCGCCTGCAGCGGAAGAAAAAAAACACCGGCAATGATCAGGTACCATTTACGCATAGGTTGCTACTTTACCCTATTGTTGATCGTCTTGCCAGATCTGTTCCCACCACGGACGGTCATCAATAACCGGCTTGATATCAAAGGGCTGCCCACCAGATCCCATCTTCTTGCGGATATCACCAATATCCCACCCGGTCAGATTGGCCAGTGTTTTGGCCTCACGCTCAAAACGCTCCGGCAGGCTTTTGTAATACTCACTGGCAGCATAGCATTCCGCGCCGCCGGTCCAGGGATGACGCAAAACGTAACGGCCCTGGAAATTCTCCCGGTCATCGGTTGTCTGCAAGATCAAATCTTCAGGAAAACTCTCACCCGTATAACGCACATGCATACGCGTAATAAACGCATTGACCGGCGCAGGTGCGGGCGCGATCATCGGCGCGACACCCGGCATCGGGCGCGGCGTTGGACGATCCGGACCCCCGCCCTGATCTTCGATCCACCAGGCCCCCAAACGGCGTAAATCCTCCGGCGGCACAGGATCAGCCGCACATGGATCACACCAGGCCATATCCCAGGCATATTCCAGGAAGACAGCTTCATAATCTTCTTCTTTGGCCTGCTGCTCGAACATCGCCTTATAGAATTCTCCAAATTCATCTTTGACAAACAAAGGAATATCTTCACCTGTTGGGATTTTAACCGTGCGGTAATTAACCGGTTCAACCCGCCCGTTCTTGGTAATCGTCATCAGGATCAGATCCTGCGGTCCCTTCGCATTCAGGGTTCCAAGACGGATCGGCAGCATAAACTTTTCATGTTCATACGCCACTGAAATCGGGCGTAAATAAGTGTAACCGCTCTTATCAAATTCTTTTAGATTGACCTTGGCGACGAAGAATTTCATGTCCTGCTTGATATAACTTTTCAAAACAGACTTGGCGCCTTTGGGCAATTTATAGCCTTCCTGGTTCAGCCATTTTAAAAGCCCGTCACTTTGCTCGGCAGACAAAATCAAAATATCATACTCACCGACCGTATAGCTTTCTTCGATTGTCACGCCTAAAGCTTCCGCAGAGGCCTGACCAGGCACACCTACCGCATCACTCATCGCCGCCATCGGCGCAGCCATAAAGCGTTCCCTTGCAGCCATCTTACATGGATTCTCATCATAATACTCAACAAGGCGCGGCGCGCTGTAAGCATCAAGGTGGTCGATGACTTTACTACTCGCAATATTGACCTGCGATTTTTTTACAGTCGTTGGAACCGGAATGACGATTGCAAATTCAGAAACATCACCTTTGTAATCATTGGCCATGGTGATGACAGTGCGCTCTTCATGGCGGGCAAGAACAACTTTAGACGCTTCGTTAAATAAATCAGCATCGGCTTTTGCCACATAAAATCCGCAAAAAGCGTGTGCCGGAGCCGTCAAAAATAAAACCGCCGCAAAAACAAAAAGAAAACGCATCATGTCAGTCTCCATTTATAAACCGGCCCTTTAAAAATCCTGTCGAGAAAGGGCGTTAAAACACAAATTGCAAACAGGGCGTAAAATAAAGCTTCGCGCACCTGAAATCCAAAACTCAGGGTAAAGGCTAAAATGGCCGTCATTAAGGCGAAAATCATCCGCCCGACCCTGCTATCCGGTGTTGTTTTGGGATCTGATATCATAAAAAAGGCAAAAATAAGGAGGGCCCCGCTTTGAAACTGGTGTAGCGGGATACTTAAAGGATCGCCCAGCCAGAGCGCCCGCCCGAAAATAAGAGCAGCCCAGAAGACCAGGAAAAATAAGGAAATGTCGCCCCGACGGGCGCTGGCCAGGACAACCGCCGCAGCGCCCGCAAGCGCAAAGCCAAGCCACACGTCAGACCCCCACTGCCCCGGGGAGACCCAGACCAGATCCGGAAAAACGATTAACCCAGCAACAATTGCAAAATTCGCCGGGTTAAAAAGATGCTTGTTTTCATAGCGAATAAAAAATTTAGAAGAAATCGCAGCGATAGCCGCCAGCGGATAAATCCACAAAGACGCCGCTTTAAAAAGCAAACATAAAGACAGGCTTGTGATAAACCCGGAACGCAGATCAATTACCGGCATACCGACATATTTCATACACACATATTGTGTCAGCAAAGACGTCCCGATAAGTAAAGCAACAACTTCGAGATCCGGTGCAAAATCGTTCTGGACGATTAAAAAACACAGCAGGCTCCCAAGCACAGCAATCTGCAAATGACGCGGGTCGGAAAAGACAGACATCATTTAAAGACCAAAACTCTGCGCCCAGCGTTCCGTGCGCTCCAATGCGCGGTCCAGCGCCGCCATGGTTTTGGATAAATCTTCGCTTTCATCTTTTTGCCAGGCACGAAGAGCAAAAAGATAAACGCCCGTCAAGCCAAGGACACGCGCCGCTCCCTTATAGCCGCCGGTTGGTACGCTTGCCGCTTCCAGCATCCAGGTCATAGACTTGGAAAGGTGCGGCAGGGAAAAAATAGCCTCCTTCGGGTCAAATTTAAAACCGCTTAAAATCGATAAAATTGCCGCGCGGTCGTTATTCAACTCCTCAAACCGGTCCATCAATAAATCAAAGAGGAGATCGCGCGGGCTCATATCATTGGCAATGTCCGGTACATTCCCCATCACCTTTTGATCCAGCCTACGCCCGTAGGCAGCCAGGATCTCCATCTTATCCTCAAAAAGACCGGCCAATTCAGGCAGGCTTAAACCGGCTTCCTGCGCGATATCCTTGAGTCCCACCATTTCAAAGGGCATGGCAGCAGCCAGCTCTAACATCGCATCAACCGCCCGGTCCTGAGAGGTATGTGGATCTGTCTTTTTTGCTGTGGCTTTTTTAACCATGGGATTTTGTCTTTTTCTCCTGAAATGTTAAAACAACATATCAATTCGACCTCAAAAAGGAAAGATTAAGGAAGAACCATGACTGACGCCAAATACGAGCTTTTAACCATTGGAAATGCATTGGTAGACGTACTGTCCCATGCCACAGAAGAATTTATCCTGGAACAGCACCATAAACACGGCATGGAGCGCGGCGGCATGAATCTGGTGAGCGAAGCCCGCGCTAAGGATTTATATGATGATATGGGCCCGGCAATTGAAAGCTCCGGCGGCTCAGCTGGGAATACCGCCGCCTGCTATGCCTCTTTAGGTGGAAACGGGGCATATATCGGTAAAGTTGCCAATGATCAGCTCGGTGAAGTTTTCCGGCATGATCTGAAATCAATCGGTGTGCATTACGACACGCCTGCCCTGCGCGATGAAATTGCAACAGGCCGCTGCATGGTTTTAATCACCCCGGATGGCGAGCGGACAATGAACACCTTTTTGGGTGCAGCGACCGAACTCACCCCGGATGATATTGATGAAGAGCTTGTCGCCGCCAGCGCCATCACCTATCTCGAAGGCTACCTGTTCGACCCGCCGCTGGCCAAGGAAGCTTTCGTCAAAGCGGCTGAAGTCGCACACAAGGCCGGGCGGAAAGTTTCCCTGACCTTATCCGATCCGTTCTGCGTTGATCGCCACCGCGATGATTTTTTAAAGCTGATTGAAGGCCATATCGACATCCTGTTTGCCAATGAAGAAGAACTGAAATCCCTTTACGGCATTCTGGACTGGAGCGAAGCACCCGCTATCCTGCACGGCAAATGTGAAGTTGCCTGTTTAACGCGCAGTGAAAACGGTTCGGACATTGTTGAAAACGGCAACCTCATTGAAATTCAGGCAAAGCCAACAAATGTTGTTGATACGACCGGCGCCGGGGATGCCTATGCCGCCGGATTCCTGTTCGGGTATATGCAGGGCTTACCGCTGGCCGAATGCGGGGATATCGCCTCGATTGCCGCCGCAGAAGTGATCTCCCATGTCGGTCCGCGCCCGGATGTGGAGCTCAGAACTTTACTCCCGGCCAAAGCGGCTTAAATAAACCCCTCACCCAGCTTTGTCTAGGCCTGTCGGCCAAGACTACGCAACCCTCTCCCTTAGGGAGAGGGATACGAAGAGTTAGCGCTGAAAAGCGCTTACTCGAAGTTGGGTGAGGGGTTATAAAACCGTTACTTTGAACATCTGCTTGTTTTTGTGCTAAAAGCAGGCATGAAAAAACTTTTTTATGCACCTTTCCTGCTTATCTTACTTTTTCCATTCTCCGCCCACGCCGAAAGCCATTTTGGCCTGGCCATGGTTGGTACGCCAAAATACACCGCGGAGAGCACACACCTTGATTACGCCAATCCGGATGCACCCAAAGGCGGGACACTCCGGCAATCGGCGATCGGCACCTTCGATACGCTCAACCCGTTTACCATCAAGGGCAAATCCGCCGGCGGCTTGAACCTTGTGACCGACCGGCTGATGGCACGCGTCTGGGATGAACCTTTTACCATGTACCCGCTCATTGCCGAGCGTGTGGATGTCCCCGCCGACCGTTCTTCCATTACGTTTTACCTCAATCCGAAAGCGGTCTTTCACGACGGCGCGCCAATTACCGCGCAGGATGTTCTGTTTTCCTACGGCATTTTAAAAGAAAAAGGCCGCCCCAATATGCGCCGCATCTATAAGCTTGCCGTGCCGGAACTCATTGACGAACGAACCATCAAATTTTCATTTAGCGAAGGTTACGACCGGGAAACAGTGATGATCTTTGCACTGATGCCAATCCTCTCTAAAGCCTACTGGACGGATAAGGAATTCGATACAACAACCCTCACGCCTCCGCTCGGCAGCGGGCCGTATAAAATTTCCTATATCGATCCGGGCCGCAAAATCACCTATGAACGCATGCCCGATTACTGGGCCAAAGATTTACTTCCCAATAAAGGTCATCATAATTTTGAGAAGATTATTTTTGATTATTACCGCGACACAGGCGTCGCGCTTGAAGCTTTTAAAAGCGGAGAGATCGATCTCTGGCGCGAATGGGATGCCGGAAACTGGAACAGCGCTTACGATTTCCCGGATGTGCATGACGGCAAAGTCAAAAAAGAAGAACTCAAACACGGCCGCCCGGACCGCGTACGTGGTTTTATCTTCAACACCCGCCGCGCGCCCTTTGATGACATCCGTGTGCGCCAAGCCTTGAACCTGCTTTTCGATTTTGACTGGGTGAATAAAAATCTCTTCCACGGCGCGTATGAGCGCATTGACAGTTTTTATCCCAATACTGACCTGGCCTATAAAGATAAAACCGCTTCTGCGCCGCCGTCCGGCCGCGAAGCTATGCGGCAGGCTGATGCGCTCCTGAAAGAAGCCGGCTGGGTTGTTAAAGACGGTAAACGCACCCATGAAAAAACCGGCAAGGCACTGACTTTTGAAATTCTTGTCGATGACCCGTCTCAGGAAAAAATCGCCCTCGCGCTCGTGAATAACCTCAAACGCATGGGGATCACACCGCGTGTGCGCGCCCTCGACAGCGCTGCCTTTCGCGACCGGTTAAACACTTATGATTTCGATATGATCCTCTATTACTGGAATGCGACCCTGTCTCCGGGCACGGAACAAATGCTGTATTGGAGCTGCGAGTCTGCTGAAACGCAAGGCCGCTGGAATTTTGCCGGGATTTGCGATTTAGACATCGATGACCTCGCCATGAAAATCCCGACTGCCAAAACACGCGCCGCGCTTCATTCTTATACACAGGCTCTGGATAAAAAGCTTCTGGAAGGACAATATATGATCCCGCTTTACTATAATCCCAGGGATTATGTTGCTTACAGGCCGCCCGTCACCCGGCCGGAGACTGTGCCGCTTTATGGTATGGTTGTGGAAACATGGTGGATGGATCGCTAATCCGTGGTTTCATAAACCGAGAATCATTGCTACATTAAGACGTTATGAAATTATCAAAACTCATTATCCTGTCTTCTGTCTGCGCCCTGGCCGCCTGCTCGTCTTACCCGGAACTTGAAGACGCACAATACTGGCAACGTAAAAATTCAACCTCTGCGCTTTATCTTCAGGGACCAAAAGCGCAGCAGACCCTGCATCAGGATATTGCAGCCTGTGTAAATTCCATTAACGAACTTCAGCGCGTTGTGCCCATGCGCAAGGCAATCCCAGCAGATGCCGTGAATAACCGCGTACCGGATTCCAATTCAGCGGAAGGCCGGATGGCCGCGTGGGATACGCCCAAGCGGGATGGCTACTTACGCGCCGAACATAGCGACTATCACGACTTTGAAACCTGCATGGATTACAAAGGCTGGGAACGGGTAGCATATCTCCCCTACGCCGCCGCCGACCGCGCCCGTGAAGAGTATCTTGAAAATATGGGCTATAAAAAAGCCGATGACGGCACATGGGACCGCGAATATGTCACAAGCGTCCACGCCCCGGCGCAAAACCCTGCGCCGTATGAGGATTTAAACTAACAAGTCTTCAATAGCGTCTTTGACTGTTTCTATCCGAAGACTTCCCATTAGGGTACGCGTGAGCGTTTTCGGGTCATATCCTTCAAAATCAATAAGTTGGTCGAAGGTTTCGGGGGTGCGGGCATAGGCCGTATGGTCGCCCCACGGGCGGTAAAGATGCGGGTAGCTCGGCCCGTACACACCGACGGTTTTCACGCCGCAGGCGGCAGCGACATGCATCAGGCCGGAATCATTGCCGAGATAAAAATCACAGCGGTTTAAACAGGCCGCCACTTCGCCGGGATTGCCTTTGGCAATCCCGTCAATCCGTTTATCTTCCGGCACGCTTTCCAGGACAGGCTGCGCCTGGTCTTCTTCGCCCGGCGCGGCAAAAACGGCTACGCGGGCACTTGTCATCGGCCCGCCTTCTCCTGTCATCCACTGGATAACTTCAATAAAATTCTCCGCCGGCCAGGTCTTACCGATCCAGTTCGCTGACGGGCCAATACCAAGAACCGGGCCCTCACCCGCCATCAACGTATCCGCAAATTTTTCCTGCTCTTTTGTAAAGTAAAGTGCAGGCGCAGGCACCTCCTGCAACTTCATCACCTGCGCCGCCTGCTCGACCTTATGCAGGCTCTTGTCGATTTTCGGACCGAAAATATAGCGCTATTTTGCCCAGGGCATCCGACTCACTGCGCTATTGCGCAAATCCACGACAATATCCCAGCGTGTACGGACGCTGCGCTTCCACAGCTTGATCCAGTGCCCGGCGCGCTTTTCTTTTTTCAGCGCCCAGACAGCCTCCACATTTGGAAATCCTTCAAACAGGCTCGCCGGCAAGGGACCACAGGCAACCGTGACCTTGCCTTCGGGATAAGTTTGCGCCATATACTCCAGAAGGCCGGCGGACAAAACCGCATCGCCAATGCGCGTGGATGTGATAAACAGGATCTTCATAGGAATTTTTAACCACGAATGAACACAAATGCACACTAATTTTGTAACCTGCTTTTCCCGCGAAAGCGGGAATCCAGAAAATATCCCCATTTACACGGGGAATGCATTACCTTTATTTGTGTATATTCGTGTTTATTTGTGGTTTTAAAATGGAAAATTCATTTTTTGTGACATTACAAGGCCGCGGCCTGATTCATATTGAAGGCCCGGACCGCAAGGATTTTCTGCAGGGCCTGATTACCAACGATATTGAAAAAGCCGCGCCGGACAAACTCCTCTATGCCTGCCTGCTCACCCCGCAGGGGAAATTCCTGCATGACTTCTTTATTCATGACGGTGGCGACTTCCTCCTGCTCGACTGTGAAGGCGGCCCGCGGGCCGAAGATCTTTTTGGCCGTTTAAATAAATACCGCCTGCGCGCAAATGTTCAGATTTCCTTTGAAAAGCAAAATGATGTATATGCTGTCTTTACCCCCTCACCCTCCCACGCTACGCGTGGGCCCCTCCCTCTCCCTATGGGAGAGGGCAACGAGACTAGCCCTACAAAGCAGGGCATAGTCGCAGTGGGTGAGGGGTTACAGGACCCACGGCATTTCAAATTAGGATTCAGAACATTTGAAAAACCCGATCTGCCGGAAGAGCTCTTCACGGTCTGGGATCAGGAACGGATTATTCTCGGCCTTCCCGATGGCAGCCGCGATATGATCGTCGAGCGCTCCACGCTTTTAGAATGCAATCTCGATCAATTCAATGCGATTGATTTTGACAAAGGCTGTTATGTCGGCCAGGAACTCACCGCACGCATGCATCACCGCGGCCTGGCTAAAAAACATTTGTACGCCGTCAAAATTGAAGGCCCCGCCCCCGCGCCCTTTACCGACCTGCCGGATGGCGGATCGATGCGCTCGGCCTGCGGGGAGATAGGGCTTGCACTTTTAAAGGATGATATAATTGAAACGATGAAAAATGGACCTATTACTCCCCTCTTGTCATCCCGGACATTAAAGGAGTAGCATCTTTGATGCGTTATGACTTTTATGATCCGGGATCTATACAATATTTCTTACAAACACAAAAGGCGGTCTGGATCCCCGCCTTCGCGAGGATGACGCATGATTGATATAGGCTATGTTTTCTGGGACTCTGATAATACGCTCGTCAACACGGCGCAGCATCACTGGCGCAAACATCTTGAGTCCCTGAAACCGCTCGGCATTACGCTTGACGAAGAATATAAAAAACGCATCTACGAAAATAACGGAAGCCAGAACTGGGAATGGATTACGGCAGAGCTTGGCCTCGACATGCCTTGCCAGGATTATCTCGACCTGATTGATGGCTGGTATTTTAGCCACATCAATGAAATCGAAATCCGCAGCGGTGTTTTGGGCGCGCTAGAACATTTCAAATCCAGAAATATTCCGCAGGCCGTTGTTTCGAATGGCCGCCGCCGCTCCGTTCTTGCCGCGCTGGAAGCCAAAGATCTCGCGCCCCATTTTGAATTCATTCTCTGCAAGGAAGATTATGAGGGCCGGAAACCCGACCCCGTCCCCTACACCACCGCGCTTTTAAAGATGGAAGAGATTGAAAAGATTAAAATCGATCCCGCCACCTGCCTGGTTATCGAGGACGATCCGCTTGGCGTGGCCTCGGCCAAAGCCGCTGGGATGCAATGCCTCCACCGCCCCATCGGCGATGATTTTGATATTATCTCATCACTGTAATGGTAGACTAAACCAGAGCAAACAGCGTTTTATTTGGACTAGGCGCGAGGAGCGAAATGTACAAAATAGTACATGAGCGACGATGCAACGCAGCCCAAATGAAACGATGGAAGCTCTAAGCCGCCTTCTTCACCGCTTCGCCCTTAGACTTTCCCAGGCGGAGCGCCGCCTGCGCCGCAGCTAATCTTGCAATCGGCACGCGGTAAGGCGAGCAGGACACGTAATCCAGCCCCACCTCTTCACAGAACATAATCGAAGCCGGATCACCGCCATGCTCCCCGCAAATACCGAGCTTGATCTCTTCGCGCGTGTCCCGCCCGCGCTCGGCGGCAATTTTCACAAGCTCGCCAACGCCCTCCTGATCCAGAGAGGTAAACGGATCTTTTTCATAGATGCCCTTGGCCACATAATCGGGCAGGAACTTCCCGGCATCATCCCGGCTCATCCCCAGCGTGGTTTGCGTCAGGTCATTTGTCCCGAAGCTGAAAAACTCTGCGCTCCCGGCAATCTCACCGGCCGCCAGCGCCGCGCGCGGCAGTTCGATCATCGTGCCGACAATATAATTCACGCTCTTATTCTTTTCCTCGAAAACGGCCTGCGCGGTTTGATCAACAAGCTCTTTCAAAATTTCAAGCTCCTTGGCTGTCCCCACCAGCGGGATCATAATTTCCGGCACGGCTTTTGTCTCAACGGCGGCTTCAAAAATCGCGCGCGCCTGCATCTCATAAATTTCCGGATAGGAAATTCCAAGACGGCATCCCCGGTGCCCCAGCATCGGGTTACTCTCCTGCAATTCTTCAAGACGCACCCGCACCTTTGCCTCATCAAAGCCAGCAGCCTGCGCAAAAGCCTGAATATCTTTTTGTTCATGCGGCATAAATTCATGGAGCGGCGGGTCCAGCAAGCGAATTGTCACCGGCAAGCCTTCCATGATTTTAAACAGCTCGATAAAATCACCGCGCTGCGCCGGCAATAATTTTGCTACCGCGTCGCGGCGGTACGGCGCGCTTGTCGCAAAAATCATTTCCCGCACATGCTGAATCCGGCTTGCATCAAAAAACATATGCTCGGTCCGGCATAGGCCAATTCCTTCTGCACCGAAGGTCCGCGCCGCGCGCGTATCCAGCGGCGTTTCCGCATTAGTGCGCACTTTCATGCGCCGCTTTTCATCGGCCCAGCCCATCACTTCGGCAAAGTCACCAGATAGTTCCGGGTCAATTGTTGCCACTTCGCCGAGCATCACTTCCCCGGTCGATCCATCAATCGTAACCGTATCGCCTTCTTTAATTTCTGCGCCCTCTCCCATGCTTTGGACACTCATCGATTTGGATTGGTAATCAATCGTGATCGCCCCGCAGCCAGCCACGCAGGCACGACCCATGCCGCGCGCAACCACTGCTGCGTGAGACGTCATTCCGCCGCGCGTCGTTAAAATTCCGGCCGCCGCATGCATGCCGTGAATATCCTCTGGTGAGGTTTCCACCCGGCACAGCATAACCTTTTCGCCTGTCTCCGCACGCCTTTCCGCTTCATCGGCGCTAAACACAACCACGCCGCTTGCCGCGCCAGGAGAGGCCGGCAGGCCCTTGGCAATAATCTGTTTATGCGCCATCGGATCCAGAGTTGGGTGAAGAA
>JANQIB010000030.1 GCA_028282385.1 Alphaproteobacteria bacterium | reverse complement strand
TTTCATAAAGAACAGGAACCAAACCATATTGCTTTAATATATGGGCGCAGGCCGTCCCTGCAAGACCGCCGCCCAGAACCGCAACGGTTTTGGAAGGATTTTTCCTTTGCCTGCCCGGTCCTGTGAAAGTTCCGCGTAACATCTCGCGCTTGCGGGCAAAACCTTTTGCCTTTTGAACGTCAAATCCCGCCTGCTCTATGCCCCTTTTAACGTCGCCTGCCGCGGTAAAAGTCGCAAAGCTTGCGCCCGGCGCAGATAGCTCTTTCATAGACGTATATAAAGCCTCACTCCACATTTGCGGATTTTTAGCCGGGGTAAAGCCGTCGAGAAACCAGCAATCGACGGCTGCGTCCAGTTCCGGCAATGCGTCATTCACATCATCAAAGATCAGGGTCAAAATCACGCGCGGTGAAAACACAATCCGGTGAAACCCAGCGGCTCGCATTGGATATTCCACGCAAAGCCGCTCCAGCCGGTCACCAAAGACATGCGCCCAGGGAAAAAGATACTCTTTGATCTCTTTCGGCTTTAATGGGAATTTTTCAAAGGAGACAAAATCGAGAACGGCCTCAGGGTCTGCCGTTTCCTCAAACAGATTCCAGGTGCTCAGAAAATTCAGACCTGTACCGAACCCGGTCTCACAGATGGTAAAATGCGTACGCCCCTGCCAGCTTTCAGGCAGATTATTGCCTTCAATAAAGACATGCTGCGTTTCTTCCAGCCCACCCAAAGCGGAAAAATAAACATCATCGAACATTTCTGACCTTGGCGGTTCGTGCATAAACCCCATATAATGCAAAGTAACTTAAAAAAGAAAGGCCTGTTATGTCAGAAAATCCCCTGCTTGCCCCCTTCACCACACCATATGAAGCCCCGCCCTTTAACCTGATCAAAGAAGAACATTACCTGCCTGCCGTGAATGCCGCGATTGAACAGGCACGCGAAAACGTCAACACCCTTAAAAAAGATACTGCCGCACCGGATTTTAAAAATACGATTATCGCGCTTGAAACCTGTTCAGAGCGCCTGGACATTATCACCAGTATTTTTTACAATCAGCTTTCTGCCGCCGGAACCGACGGACTTGAAAAACTGGCCGAAGAAATCGGACCTCTCAATTCCAATTTTGCCAGTGATATTGCACTTGATCCGGATATTTTCGCGCGCGTTAAAGCCGTGTATGAGGACAGGCAAAATCTCAGCCTGACTGCCGAGCAAGACACTCTGCTTGAAGATTGCTATAAAGGTTTTGTCCGCGGCGGCGCATTACTGGATGACGGTAAAAAAGCCCGGCTGCGTGAAATTAACGAAGCCCTGTCCACGCTTGGACCCGCCTTTAATAATAATGTCAAAAAATCTGCCGATGCCTTTAAGCTCCAGATCACTGATGAATCCGATCTGTTTGGCCTGCCGGACTCTGCAACCAGCGCAGCAAAACAGGCTGCGGAGGAAAAAAACCTGGAGGGCTGGCTCTTCACGCTGGATTATCCCAGCTTTGTACCCTTTATCACTTATGCAGATAACCGGAACTTAGGCGAAAAAATCTGGCGGGCTTTTTCAAGCCGCGCTTACGGGGGTGAGTTTGATAACTGTGAAAATATTTTAAAAATTATCAAACTTCGCGATGAGCGCGCCAAATTGCTCAGTTATCATCATCACGCTGCCTATGTACTGGAAAAGCGCATGGCCGAGACCCCGGACAATGTCATAGCTTTTCTGGACAAGCTTAAAAGCGCTTATAAACCTGCCGCGCAAAAAGACCTAAAAGAGCTTCAGGATTTTTCAAAAGACACTGACGGGCTGGAGGATATCAAACCCTGGGACATTGCTTATTATTCGGAAAAGCTTAAACAAAAACTGTTCGATTATTCATCTGAAGAACTGCGCCCCTACTTCCCGCTGGAACCCGTTTTGAAAGGTGTATTCGCCCATTTTGAGAAACTCTTCGGCCTGCGCTTCACGGAAAACACAGCCTACCCCATCTGGCACGAAGATGTTGTTGCTTATGACGTTACTGATGCAAAAAGCGGGAATTTCATGGGCGTGTTTTACGGCGATTTTTTCCCGCGCACGGGCAAAAAGCCCGGCGCCTGGAAAACCTCTTACCGGAATCAGGGTCTGCAGGGCGGAGAGATCAAACGCCCGGTTGTTGCCATTGTCTGCAACTTTACCAAGCCGACAAAGGATAAACCCTCACTTTTAACCTTTGAGGAAGTCCTGACCCTGTTCCACGAGATGGGGCATGCAACTCACGCCCTGCTCTCCAATGTGACTTACGCTTCGCATGCCGGAACGTCAGTGCTCTGGGATTTTGTCGAACTGCCCTCACAGGTGCAGGAAAACTGGGCCTATGAAAAGGAAACGCTCGACCTGTTCGCTGCTCATTATGAGAGTGGAGAAAAAATTCCCGAAGATTTAATGAAGAAGGTTGTGGCGGCGAAAAACTTTATGTGCGGCTGGGCGGGCCTCCGGCAGGTGAATTTTGCAACTTTAGATATGAAATATCATAGCGGCGGAACGGAAAACATCACCGATATTGCTACCTTTGAAGACGAGGCTACAAAAGACACCAACCTGTTCCCGCGTCTGGCCGGTCCGTTCTCGGCCAGCTTCTCTCATATTTTTGGCGGCGGCTATGCCGCCGGCTATTACAGCTATAAATGGGCAGAGGTTTTGGATGCCGATACGTTTGAGCTTTTTGAAAGCCAGGGCCTTTATGATGAAAAAACCGCACACTCATACGTTGAAAATGTTCTGTCCAAGGGCGGATCCGAGCACCCGGCCAAGCTTTACCGCCGCTTTAAAGGCCAGGATGCCGACCCGGATTCGCTCCTGCGCCGGGAAGGATTGCTCGGCAAAAAAGCGGCTTAAAACTATATAA
>JANQIB010000120.1 GCA_028282385.1 Alphaproteobacteria bacterium | reverse complement strand
AAGATATATTGGTTCAGGCCTCTGGCCTCTTCAAACGGGAAGGCCATCAGTGCGGCTTCAAGGTCGCCGCTGCGCATTCTGTCCAGCAAATCATCGCTCAACCCTTCATAGATTTGCAGGTTTAGAGACGGAAAAACATTTTGCACATGCGCTATAATTTGCGGCAGGAGATACGGCGCAATGGTCGGGATTACCCCCAGCCGGATCGTGCCGGCCATGGGCTCGGCGGTGCGTCGGATATTATAAGTAACCTCTTGTAATTGCTGCATAATTTTTTCAGCGACATGAGCCAGTTCTGCGCCTGCTGCGGTCAGGGAGACATACCGTGTGCTGCGGGTGACGACCGGCTGACGGAGTGTTTCTTCTAACTCTTTGATTCCATTGCTTAAAGCAGACTGAGTGACATGACAACTCTCAGCGGCGCGGGAAAAGCTTTTATGCTCTTTCAGCGCAATAAGATATTCCAGTTGACGTAAGCTTGGTAAATACATGTCTCCCTTTTACCTTAATTATTGATAAATAAAATTGATAAAAATCAAATTAAACTATTAAAAAAATATATAAATGTGAGAAAAATAATCAATTAGATTTTGCTCTTTAAAAGAGGCTAAGGTTGGTACGATTTTAAAAACCCTAACCCCAAAAGGAGACTCCAAAATGCTAGGTGTTGGCGACAAACTTCCCGAATTTTCAGTAATGGGCGTAAAGCCTAAATTCATGGCGCATGAAGAAAACGGCGAAGGCGCGTTTGAAGAAATTACACAAGACAGTTTTGCCGGTAAGTGGAAAGTTATTTTCTTTTATCCAAAAGATTTTACTTTTATCTGCCCAACCGAGATCGTTGAATTCGCAAAACTGAATGATGATTTTGCAGACCGTGATGCAATCGTTCTTGGAGGTTCTACGGATAATGAGTTCTGCAAGCTGGCCTGGCGCCGCGAGCATAGTGACCTGAATGGTCTGAACCAGTGGAGCTTTGCAGACACGAACGGTTCCCTGATTGACGGTCTTGGTGTTCGTGACCGGGAGGCCGGTGTGGCGCTGCGCGCAACATTTATTGTGGATCCGCATAATGTAATTCAGCAGGTTTCCGTGAACAGCCTGAATGTCGGGCGGAACCCGAAAGAGATCCTGCGTCTTCTGGATGCCTTGCAAAGTGATGAGCTTTGCCCGTGTAACCGCGCAGTTGGCGGGGAAACGATTGACCTGCATGCTGAGGCAGAAAAATTTAAACAGGCTGCTTAAGTGAGCTTGCCTCGTCCTTGCGCCGCCCCCCTTTGGCGCAAGGGCCTTTCCTATCCGGTGAATTAATGAACAAGGAGAATATTTTATGAGCATTGATACAATCAAGAATGCAATTCCGGACTATGCCAAGGACATCAAATTAAACCTGTCTTCCCTGGCCAATGAAGAAACACTTAACCCCCAGCAATTTTGGGGCACAGCTCTGGCCAGTGCGCTGGCCGGCGGCAATGATTTTGTCATTCGTGAAATTGAAGAAGAAGCGGCGCAGAATATGAGCGCGGAAAGTTTGAACGCCGCCAAGGCGGCCGCGTCAATTATGGCGATGAATAATGTCTATTATAAATTTACCGGTATGATGAGCGGTGATTATCAGACGATGCAGGCTAAATTACGGATGAACGTAATTGGAAATCCCGGCGTTGATAAGGCCGATTTTGAACTCTGGTCTTTGGCTGTGTCTGCCATCAATGGCTGCAATTTTTGTGTGAAAGCGCATGAAAAGCAGATTGTCGATCACGGGATGAGCAAGGAGCAGGTGCAAACCGCCGTGCGGATTGCTGCCGTGATCCAGGCGGTGAGTGCGACGTTAAGCGGCGAAGCTGCGATGCAGGGCGCCCCGTCGGCACAAGCTGCTTAATTACCCGTCATCCCGAACAGTGCAAAGCACTGGAGGGATCTCCTGGAGTGTAAGTGAGATTTCTCCGGCTTCGCTGCAGCCGTTCGAAATGACAAAAAAGTAAAAAGCGCTTCTTTTTACGAAGCGCTTTTTTTCTTGGGTTTCTCT
>JANQIB010000119.1 GCA_028282385.1 Alphaproteobacteria bacterium | reverse complement strand
TCAGCCGAAGGGCAAAAAACGGCTTTTCTGTTTGGCGCCGAACGCGCCGGCCTTGATAATGATGACGTCGCACTGGCGCACTCCATTATCACCATTCCGCTAAATGCAGATTTTTCATCACTGAATTTGGCGCAGTGTGTTTTGCTTTGCGCGTATGAATGGTCACAGGCTGGCGATCTTGAAAGACAGGAAAGCGAACAAATCCCGGCCCCGCATGAAGAGCTAAACTTCCTATTCAAGCGGCTGGAAAAAGAACTAACCGCTCATGATTTTTTCAAAACGCAGGAACTTCGCCCGAATGTCATGCGCAATATTCAAAATATGCTCTCCCGTGCAGAATTAACAGCGCAGGAAGTTCAGACTTTTCATGGAATCATTACGGCTTTGATTGCAAAGCAGGATGAGCCTTCCGGCTCATAAGAATAGCGGCAGCAAGGCTTAAAAAGGCTGCACCCCAGTCCAGCGTCCAATACGGCAAAAACGCCGCTACAAGTGTTTCTAACATCGTGATCCCACCCCAGATTTGTATACATAACAATATACGGGGTGGAGTATTAAAAAAGCGTGAAAAAGGTTAAATTATTTAACGCATGACTGATTTACCCCGCACCGAACAGGATTCTGTTTTAAAAGACCCCTCCCTGCTGGCCATCCTGCTTGGAAACCTGGTCTCAATCGTGATGGCTCTCAGTTTTGGCTGGGATATGGGGCAGCTGCTTTGGGTCTATTGGGGGCAGAGCGTTGCGATTGGCGTGATGAATTTCTGGCGGATGTGGACACTCAAGGAATTCAGCACCAAAAATCTGAAAATGAATGATGAACCTGTTCCGGAAACCGATGCCGGGAAAAAGCAGGTCGCGACATTCTTTGCCTTTCATTACGGTTTTTTTCATTTCGGCTATGCCGCATTTTTATGGCAGGAAGCCCCACTGGCAGAATTTTCTCAAACCGACATTGTTTTAATCATCGCAGCCTTTAGCGCCTTTGCCGGGTCTCACAGATTTTCACTGCTTTACAACACAGGACGCGACTTCAAACATAAAAAACCGAATATCGGAACATTGATGTTTTATCCGTATCTTCGGATTATCCCGATGCATCTTGTCATTGTCTTCTTCGGCTCCCTGAGCGAATTTGAAACATCGGCGAAAATGTTATTGCTATTTCTGGGGTTAAAAACACTGGCAGATGTAAGTATGCATATTGTGGAACACCGGATTTTTCAAAAACATCCAAAAGAAAAACTCATTATCAAAAACTAAAAAGCCGCCCGAAGGCGGCTTTTTAAAACTTCTTGGCTTTCAGAGCTAACAGCGTTTTATTTGGGTCAGGCGCAAGGAGTGAAGTGTACAAATGACGTACACGAACGACGCAGCAACGCAGCCCAAATGAAACGATGAACGCTCTGATTAACGTGAGTAATATTCGACCACGAGATGCGGTTCCATCTGCGCGGCGTATGGAATGTCTTCCAGTTTCGGAATACGCAGGAAAGTTGCTTTGCCTTTTCCGTCAACATCAACATATTCAGGCACTTCACGCTCCTGAGACTCAACAGCCTGCAGGTAAAGCGGCATCTGGCGCGAGCTTTCCTTAACCTCAATCACATCGCCTTCTTTGACCTGGTAAGACGGGATTGTCACTTTTTTACCGTTTACAAAGATATGGCCGTGACTGACAAACTGGCGGGCAGAAAAGACGGTCGGCACAAACTTGGCGCGGTAAATGACCGCATCCAGACGGCGCTCCAAAAGACCAACCAGGTTTTGACCTGTATCGCCGCGCAGACGCACAGCTTCCAGATAGTAACGGCGGAATTTCTTTTCTCCGATATTGCCGTAATAGCCTTTCAGCTTTTGCTTGGCAAAAAGCTGAATCCCGTAATCGGTTGGCTTTGCACGGCGGGCCCCATGCATACCGGGGGCGCTTTGACGAACATTGTAAGGGGATTTCGGACGGCCCCACAGGTTACAACCCAGGCGGCGGTCAATTTTGTATTTCGACTTAGGGCGTTTTTCGCTCATGTCATTTTCCTTTTCTTTTCAACAAATTATTGTCCCGCGTCCCATTGTGGAGTGATTAAAGTAATCACCAAGGCCTCCGGCCTTTTTGCAGGAATGAGCGGATTTATAAGGATTTAGCTGTCTTTGTCAAGGAAAAGGGGGGCTGGAAAGCATTTTTCAAATATGCATAATATTCATATTCGCAATAATGATAGAGTAATAACAATGCCCTCTCCTGAAAAAACCTGTCTTGAAATCCTGCAAAAGATTAATATTTATAACAAAAATCCAGCAAGTAAAATCTATGACGATCGTGCGAATGGAGAATTGATAGCGGCTCTAAAAGAGCTTTCGCCTGAAAAACTGGGAAAAACGCTCAAGAGCAGATACACCATTGATATAGAAGAGCTTGAGATAGAAGAGGCCGAGAGTGAAACGCTCTTAAATTCCCGAATAAAAATCAGCTTAAAAAAGGGATCAAGAGAAATTGAAGTGATCCTGTCAGCCCGCTGCGATGAGGACAAGCCAGTTATTTCCTGCAAAGCATCCGTAGCCGATGAAGAGACCAGCTTAAAAAACATTTTTGGAAAATTCGATATGCTTAAGGATATCGCTCACGGCGCATGCAACTGCCTGATAACGAATTTGCGCGACAGGCTTAAAACATTATCCCCCGATATAAATCTATCTATACGACATACGAGCATAAACGAAACAGCCTATTACGGCCCTAAAATCGTCGATACTGTACGCGCTCTAACAGAAACAGACAGCATATTTACTCTTGCCGATGAAGATAGCGCAGACCCTCTTTTATCGCTTATAGATATCTCAAATAAGCGTTTTGGTAACGATGACAGACCGGTTGTGTCTTTTAAAACAGATGACGATAACTCTATCGCCGATATCTCAGACCAGTTTAATAACGGTGAATATGACCTCGATTACTTCGTTTCTAAGGGCACTTTTCATCTTGCTATTACATGCCCGCAAAGCGATCATCGGCACAGCGTTGAATTCTACGGACATAACACCTTTTAAGCACAGATTTTTAGCGGTAAATAAAACCCGACACAGGAAAGGCGCGCCCATAGCTTCTTGAAGGATAATCCCAGAACCGGACCTTCGACCAGTCATTATTTGCCGAAACATCTTTCACTGGCATACGGTTATAAATATAGCTGCGCGTTGTCCTGTTATAGCCCCAATTGCTATGCGCCACCTCAATATTCCGGCTATCGATAACTCTTTGAACAACCGCAACATGGCCGTATTTCAGCTTCCCTGCTCTTGATAAAACCAGAACAGCTCCCTCCTTGGGCCTGCTGCCTTGTTGATATTCCGGCCGGTAGGCTGCCTGATGCCACCAGGTATGCGCATTCCCGCGGATCTGAATGCCGGAGCGCTCCCGCGCATACGGCACACACTGGACCGGCTTGGCAATCCGGTAATAATCAAAATCCTCATCAAGGCTGGGTTTTTTAACAGGCAAAGGCAAGCCGGTCTCAGAAAATTGCGGGCCGGGCACATAAGGCGCGCGGGTGATGCCTGTTTCAGGAAAAAGATTTGAAGACGGTGATAAATCCATCGAGACGCAGGCTGTTAAAGTTGAGATCAATAAAAGAAGAAGAGATTTTTTCACGGTTTGTGTTTTCAGATTTATTGTTTGCTTTTCCTGTAAGGTGGCCTGCCACCCGAAGCCGTTTTGACAGGCCCGCCTTCGCCAAGGCTTCGGCGGACACTCCTGCTCGTAAGCTTGCCACAGGCGCGCTAACTGCGCAGGGTGGTGGGCCCGGAGGGATTTGAACCCCCGACCAAACCGTTATGAGCGGTCTGCTCTAACCAACTGAGCTACAGGCCCTTTCTCCAATCTTATAGCCAAAGATATTCTACGTGTCGAGGAAGCTTCGTAGCTTGCGCGACCGGCTCGGATGTTTCAGCTTCCGCAGGGCCTTGGCTTCGATCTGGCGGATCCGCTCGCGGGTCACGTTGAATTGCTGGCCAACTTCCTCGAGCGTGTGGTCGGTATTCATCCCGATCCCAAACCGCATCCGAAGGACGCGTTCTTCCCGCGGTGTCAGGGAAGCCAGTACGCGGGTTGTGGTTTCACGCAGGTTAGAATGGATCGCCGCTTCAACCGGCAGGATCGCATTTTTATCTTCAATAAAGTCACCCAGTGAAGAATCTTCTTCATCACCAATCGGCGTTTCAAGAGAAACCGGCTCCTTGGCAATTTTGAGAACCTTGCGAACTTTATCGAGCGGCATATGCAAACGCGCAGCAAGTTCTTCCGGCGTCGGCTCACGGCCCATCTCGTGCATCATCTGGCGGGAAGTCCGTACGAGTTTATTGATCGTTTCAATCATATGGACCGGAATACGGATTGTCCGGGCCTGGTCGGCAATCGAACGTGTAATCGCCTGCCGGATCCACCAGGTCGCATAGGTTGAGAATTTATAACCGCGGCGATATTCAAATTTATCAACCGCTTTCATCAGCCCGATATTCCCCTCCTGAATAAGATCGAGGAATTGCAGGCCGCGGTTTGTATATTTCTTGGCAATGGAGATCACAAGACGCAGGTTGGCTTCAACCATTTCTTTCTTGGCGCGGGCGGCTTCTTTTTCCCCTTTTTGTACCGTGCCGACAATCCGGCGGAATTCCTTGATCGGCAGCGCGGCTTCTTCCGACAAGGACCCGATTTCATCGCGGATCGCGGTCACTTTATCTTTATGCTTGTCGACAAATTTGTCCCAGTTCTTGTCGATTTTTTTCACACGGGTCAACCATTTCGGATCCAGCTCTGCGCCGTAATATTCTTCAAGGAAAGACTCACGCTTCACCTTGCATCCTGTTGCCAGGCGCATAATCTGCCCTTCCAGACCGACAAGCTCACGGTTGATTTTATAAAGCGCTTCGACAAGCTGCTCAATCCGCGCCGGGTTAAAACGCACCTCTTCCATCAACTCAACCATATCCTGATTGGCTTTTTTATATTTCTTATTCACCGCGTCAGATGGCTCTTTCCCTTTATTCAAAGCTTCCAGACGCTCGGCCTGGATTTTCTTGATACGGTTATAAGTGCGTTTAATTTTTGCAAAAGTTTCAAAAACCTGGGGCTTTAATTCTTCTTCCATCGCGGCAAGAGACATGTTGTCAGCTTCATCATCGGTATCACCGCCCTCACCGCTTTCTGATTTTTCATCTTCCGTTTCGTCATCATCGTCAGACTCCTGCGTAGCATCTGCTTGCTCTCCGCCCATTGTCGCATCCAGATCAATAATCTCGCGCAGAAGGATGTCACCTTTTTGTAATGCCTCATACCAGGCAATCACGGATTCAATGGCCAGGGGACTTTCACAAATCCCGCTAATCATCATTTCCTTACCGGCTTCAATACGCTTGGCAATGGCGATCTCGCCCTCACGGGACAGCAGTTCAACCGTTCCCATTTCGCGCAGATACATGCGCACCGGATCATCCGTCCGCCCAGTATCGTCGGAAGAAATATTCCCGCCGGATTCGTATTCTTCTTCCTCGTCATCATTGTCATCATCACCTTCCGACATCTGGATCCCGACATCGGAAAGCGTGGACATCGCATCTTCTATTTGTTCTGAGGTGAATTCTTCGGCAGGCAAAGCCGCGTTAAGCTGGTCATAGGTGATATAGCCTTTTTCCTTACCATCTTTGATCAGTTTTTTAACGATCTGGGCCAGCGTGCCTTTCGATGCTTTTTTAGAAGAAGTCGTCTCTTCTTCCTCTTCATTCTCTGCATCATTGGCCGCGGATGATTTTGCGGATGATTTTTTCGCCGCTTTTTTGTTTTCCGCTTTGGCCGCTTTTTTTGCAGACGTCTTTTTTGCCGGGGCCGTCTTTGTCACTTTTGTATCCCTCTTACTTGCCGTTTTCTTCGCCGCCGCCTTGGTCGTCTTTTTAGGGGCCGCCTTTTTTGCCGTTTTTTTCGTTGTTTTGGAAGCAGTTTTTTTCGCTGTCTTCTTCACCGTTTTCTTTGCCGTTTTTTTGGCAGGCGACTTTTTCGCCGCAGTCTTCTTAGCCGGTTTTTTCGCCGACTTTTTTACTGCGGTTTTTTTTGTCGTCTTTTTCTTGGATGCTGCTTTTTTCGCTGCCGCCATAACATCAAATCCGAATCGCCCTACAAAAAGCGATTAAAGCATTTTTCTTATCTAAATCAAAGGGTTTCAAACCCTTACCTGTTTTCCCTAGGCCTGTCTTTTCAGATCTGCCTGCGCGTGGAGTTTTTCAAGCACCTGCCGTGCCTGCCTCCACCCTTCCAAAACCGCTTCACGATCCCGGCCAGGGCGCGCAAAAGCAGCGTGAGTATAGATTTGCTCGGACAAGAGCGCACGAAGCTCGCCTTCAAATCCTTCTTTCTTCACATAGTCCTGCACCGTTTGCGGATCAAGACCTTCGGGAACCACATGTGATAGCAATATTTGTCGTAATGCGTCAAGACGCACATCAGATACTGCCAGAGCGCCCAAATCCTCTTCCACCTCCTCCAGAATGTCCGGATAATTCAGGGCGCAGGCCAGCAAAGCACTGCAAATTAGGCTTTCCTTATCAAAGGACGGCCGGCGGAGATGGGAGGTTCCATCAATCTCCGCATGCGTTTTCGGCGCGCCGAACGGGCGGTGTGTTTTCCCGCCTTTGCCGGACGGTCCGAACATTTTCCAGCTTTTATCCTTAAAAGACTGGCGGTAGTAAAACTGGACATCACGGTCGGGAATACGGTTTGTTATTTCCTCTAATATCTTGTTTAGGCCAGCGCGCGCTTCCGGCGTATCAAACCGTTTTCCGGCCGTCTGCTCGGCCCAGAGAAAATCGGCCAGCGGCATCGCATTTTCAATCACCCGCTCCAGCGCTTTCGCGCCCTGTCCTTTGACCAGCGTATCCGGGTCCTGCCCTTCGGGCAGAAAGGCAATCTTGACCGACTGGCCAGGGCGGAGCATCGGGATCACGCGGTCAGCCGCTCGTGCGGCAGCCCGCCGCCCCGCATTATCACCGTCAAAACACAGAACCGGAACCTTCTCATCGGCGGGGATCATCTTCCAGAGCACGATAATCTGGTCCTCTGTTAAAGCAGTCCCCAGCGGCGCAACAGCCCCGGTAAAACCAACTTTGTTGGCCGCAATCACATCCATATAGCCCTCAACAACGATAACGGGCTTATCTTCTGTTGCCGCCTGGCGTGCATGGCTTTCGGCGTAGAGCATCTTCCCCTTATGGAAGAGCGGCGTGTCGGAGGAGTTCATATATTTGGCCGGGGTGTAATCCCCCTGATCCGGTGGTCGTAAATGATCAGGTAAGATCCGCCCGCCATAGGCGACCACCCGCCCGCGCCGGTCCATCACCGGGAACATAATCCGCTCCCGGAAAAAGGCATAAGGCTGGCCGTCCTGGCCTTTTGGACGCATCACACCGGCTTCAATCATCTGCTCATCGCTGTAACCTTGTCCCTTCAGGTAGGTCCGCATGACCTGCCGGTCGGCAGGGGCATAACCAATCCGGAACCTGACAAGCGTTTCCTCATCCATCCCGCGCTGCGTGATATACTCATAAGCCCCACGATTTTCGGCGCTGCGGAGTTGACCCTCCATCCAGCGCGTCGCTTCTTCCATCAGGCTGTAGAGATCCTTTTGCTTTTTCGCCCGCTCGATTTCCTGCGGGGAGGCCTTGGGCACTTCCATGCCTGCCTCACCGGCGAGCGCTTCCACTGCCTCCGGGAAGGACAGATTGTCGTATTGCATGGTGAAATCGATGATTGACCCATGCGCCCCGCAGCCAAAGCAATGATAAAACTGCTTATCGTCATTCACGTAAAAGGAAGGCGTTTTCTCATGATGGAATGGGCAGCACGCCTTATATTCCCGCCCCGCGCGCGTGAGCTTGATCTTGCGCCCGATAATATCGGACACATTGAGCCGAGCCCGAAGCTCATCTAAAAACCGCGGCGGAATGGTCATAAAGCGGATAGTAGAGGATTAAAATAAAAAATGTTAGATAATTTTCTTAAAGCGTGAATCAGGTTTTACGTCTGGATCAAAATCCGTCCATTCACGGCCATAAACAGCAGTTAAAGCGCCGTTTAATCCTTATGCAGGATTGCTTCTGATACACTCCATGCCATTGTTTCAAGCGCTTTTGCACCGCCTTTATACTGTGATATATAATCGGCATCCGATCCCGCTATTGCACCATTTAAGTCTGCTGCACCAGCATTAAAAGCATGTTTACACATACCCGGGACAAAGACGGATTTAGAACCGTCTATTGTAGTATTAAAGCGTGGACCTCTTTCTGCGAATGTTTGTTCGCTTATTCGGGCAAACTTCTCTTTCTGGGAGGCGGGTGTATCTTGATAAGGTCCTGTATATACGCCTACATGGCGTAAAAATTTAGCATAAATACTATCTGAAGAAACGGCTGAAAGATCATCAGAAAAAGCCCTGACAATCTCTTGGACGACTTTGTCTCTTTCCTGCTCAATAAATAGCGGATCTGTGTAGTCCTGAGTCATGCCAAAGATATTAAAAGGCTTTTTATATTATGTCAATAAAAATTTATCCCGCCAACTTCGCCTTAACGAGGCCGCCGGCCTTGCCCATATCCATTTGACCGGCATATTGGACTTTGAGCTGTCCCATCACCTGCCCCATGGCTTTAATATCGGCGGCGCCGGTTTCGGAGATAATTTTGTCAATTGCGGCAGCGACTTCGTCTTCGCTCATCTGCTTGGGCAGGAATGTTTCAATCACTTTAATCTCGGCCTGCTCGCGTTCGGCCAGTTCCGGACGACCTGCATCGGCGTAAGTCTTGGCAGACTCTAAACGCTGCTTAATCATCGACTGGAGCATGGAGAGAATTTCACTATCCGGGATGCCTTCCGCATTGCCGCTTCCGCGTGCATTGATGTCCCGGTCTTTGAGCGCTGCATTAATCAAGCGGACGGTGGAAAGCGCCACCTGGTCTTTTTCTTTCATCGCTGTTTTGAGAGCGCTGTTAATTTCTTCGCGTTTTGACATTTTTTTCCTTCCCATTTGCTGCAAAACAGCTTAATAAAATGTCTTCCAGTAGGCAAACGTCAACTGGAAGAGAATCGATGGCCAAAGAAACGAAGAGTATTTCTACCGCTACTCCCCCCTCAAACGCAAGCGCTGTTATTGTTTTTGCTGATGGATCAGTCCTTTACGGCAAAGGATTAGGATCTGAAGTAAGCTCTATAGGTGAGGTTTGCTTCAACACCTCCCTGACCGGCTACCAGGAAATCCTGACCGATCCCTCTTATGCGGGGCAGATCATCACCTTTACTTTTCCACATATCGGCAATGTCGGCACGAACGAGGAAGATATTGAAACGGTCAATCCGGCTGCGCGCGGATGCATTTTACGCGAAGATATTACATCTGAGTCCAACTGGCGGGCGGGCAAGCATTTTAATGACTGGCTGAAAGACCATAACCTGCCCGGCATTTGTGGCATTGATACACGCGCAATGACGCGGATGATCCGCGATAGCGGCGCACCCAATGCGGTTTTGGCCGTAAACTATGAGGGCAAATTTGATCTCGATGCCTTAAAAGAACAAGCCGCGCAGTGGCCGGGACTGGAAGGCATGGACCTGGCCAAGGATGTCACCTGCGGTCAGACCTATTTCTGGGAAGAAACGCTGTGGGATCTCAAAAACGGATACGGCAAACAGGACGACGCCCCCTTGCATGTTGTCGCCATGGATTTTGGCGCCAAACGTAATATCCTGCGCTGCCTGGCTTCCAGCGGCTGCCGCGTGACGGTTGTCCCGGCAACGGCGACGGTGGATGATATTCTCGGCTACAAACCGGACGGCGTCTTTCTCTCCAACGGTCCCGGCGACCCCGCCGCGACAGGAGAATATGCCGTGCCGACGATCAAAGCGCTTTTAGACAAAAACATTCCGATCTTCGGGATTTGTTTAGGGCACCAGATGCTCGCCCTGGCCCTTGGCGGCAAGACAGAGAAAATGCATCTCGGCCATCGCGGCGCCAATCACCCGGTTAAAGATCTAACGACGGGCAAGGTGGAAATCACGTCGCAAAATCACGGGTTTAAGGTCATCCCGGAAAGCTTGCCAGATGATGTCGAGATCACTCATGAAAGTCTCTTTGACGGTTCTAATGAAGGCCTTGCGGTGAAAGGTAAGCCCGTCTTTTCCGTCCAGTACCACCCCGAAGCCTCCCCCGGCCCGCAGGACAGCCATTATCTGTTCGAACGGTTTGTTGAGAATATTAAGGCCGCGGCGTGAAGTTCGATATTTCTCAAAACCTGACCAAAAGCGCTTTAGAAGATATCTATGGCGGCACTATCCCGGATTACCATCCGGACTATTTCATTACATCGCGCCTGAACGACAAATTCGGACTTCTTGCCGAAATGGATGGACAGCCTGCCGGATTTCTTATCTATACAGTCTGGTGGGGCAATTGTCCGTTTATAGAAATCTTGAAGGTCAAAGAAGGATGTGAAGGCAACGGTATTGGCATAGCACTCATGCGCGCTGCAGCGCGCGAAATGAAAGCAAAAAATTTTAAGATCCTGATCAGCTCTTCGGAAGCCGGAGATCCGGACGGAAAAAAATATCCGGACGGGCTGGGCTTTCATTTAAAACAGGGCTTTAAGAAATTAAACACACTTCACCTGCCACACGGGGAAGAGCAGTTTTTTAGTATCGAACTGGAGAAACTTCTGTAAATGGACTTTCTTATTGATCTTGCCCTGCGTTTTATCACGCAATTCCAGTCGCCTGCACTGGCCTTTTTGATTGGCGGGATGGCGCTGGCGGCGTTCGGCAGCAAGCTTCAAATCCCCGATGCGATTTATAAATTCTGTGTCTTTATGCTTTTAATGCGGATCGGGATTAATGGCGGTATGGCGATTAAAGAGGCCGATCTTGTCGACATGCTTTTGCCGGTTGTCATGACCATCAGCCTTGGTATTGCGATTGTTTCTATCGGAAGCCTGGCCCTTGCCCGCCTGCCCGGCATTAAAACCGAGGACGGGATTGCCACCTCCGGCCTGTTCGGCGCGGTCAGCGCCTCCACGCTTGCCGCCGCTATGGCGCTGATGGAAGAAAAAGACCTTGCTTACGAAGCCTGGGCACCTGCGTTATATCCATTCATGGATATCCCGGCGCTGGTACTGGCCATCGTCCTGGCCAATCTCTATTTGTCCAAAACAAAAGAAACCAAAACCAAAGTTGATATTCTGTCCATTATCAAAGACTCGCTGCGCAGCTCCGCCCTGTCCGCGCTTTTACTGGGCATGGCACTTGGCCTGCTTGCCAATGTCGATAAAGTCTTTGGCAGTTTTTACGACCCGCTTTTCCGCGGCCTGCTCTCCATCCTTATGCTCGCCATGGGGATTGAAGCCTATACCCGCATCAATGAGTTACGCCGCGTGGCACACTGGTACGTGATTTACGGCGCGCTGGCCCCCATCTTCCACGGTCTGATGGGCTTCGGACTTGGCGTGATCGCGCATCATATGATAGGGTTATCGCCCGGCGGGGTTGTCATTCTGGCAATTCTGGCAGCGTCCAGTTCGGATGTCTCGGGCCCGCCGACAATCCGCGCAGCTATACCATCTGCTAACCCGTCCACCTATATCGGGGCGTCGACCAGTATTGGCACACCGGTCGCGATTGCAATTTGCATCCCGCTCTTTATCGCACTGGCTGAAGCGATGTTTTAAAATAAATTCACGCTGTCATTCTGAGGGCTTTAGCCCGAAGAATCTCATGGCAACATAATAAGATCCTTCGCTACGCTCAGGATGACATGAAATTAAAATTTCTGAGGACGGAGGATTTCAACATCCTCAAGATAAGTAATCCCAGAATAATTCTCAAAAAAGGTTTCAGCGACCTTATCGGAAATATTATTGGCAATGTCGGCGCTGGCCGTGATGATTTCAAACTTCACATTTAAAAATGCATCCGTGACCCCACCGCGCGCCGCACGGACGCCCCGGCTGCCTTTTCCACCTGCGCCTGTAATCGTATAACCGGTTGCACCGCATTCTTCGACAAGTTTTGCAACCTCATCGGTAATTAGCTTCTCGGTAATGATCACAACTTTTTTGGCTTTATGATGATCCATAATAGCTGCAGCCTAAGCATTCGCAGCCTCCTTGGCAAGAGGTCTTGAAAACCGTGGATTTCTTTAGATTTTTTGACATTTTTAGATTGTCAGATGCGGCTCTATACGTTACAAACTCATTCTCAGTATCACTTAAAGATATTGAGAGTTTATGCCCAAACGTAACGATATAAAATCCATCCTCATTATTGGTGCAGGCCCTATTGTCATTGGCCAGGCCTGCGAATTTGATTATTCCGGCACACAGGCCTGTAAAGCCCTGAAAGAAGAGGGCTATCGCGTCATTCTGGTCAACTCCAACCCGGCCACGATTATGACCGATCCGTCTATGGCGGATGCAACCTATATCGAACCAATTACACCGGACGTTGTCGCTAAAATTCTGGAAAAAGAAAAACCGGATGCCGTGCTGCCCACCATGGGCGGGCAAACAGCCCTGAACACCGCTCTTGCACTTGCTGAAGATGGCACCCTCGACAAGCTCGGCATTGAGCTGATTGGCGCGAACCGCGAGGCCATTGCCAAGGCCGAAGACCGCGACCTGTTTAAAAAATGTATGACCGAAATTGGCCTTGAAAGTGCGCGTTCCCTGCTCGCGCACAACAAAGAAGAATGCGACACTGCGCTTGAACAAATTGGCCTGCCTTGCATCATCCGCCCCGCTTTCACTCTTGGCGGCACGGGCGGTGGAATTGCTTACAACAAGGAACAATTTGAACAAATCACGGAAGCCGGAATTGATGCCTCCCCCATCAGCCAGATTCTTATCGAAGAATCGCTTTTAGGCTGGAAAGAATACGAGATGGAGGTTGTCCGTGATAAAAACGACAATTGCATCATTATCTGTTCGATTGAAAATCTCGATCCGATGGGGGTCCATACCGGCGATTCCATTACCGTCGCCCCGGCCCTGACCCTCACCGACAAAGAATATCAGATTATGCGCAATGCCTCTCTCGCCGTACTGCGCGGGATCGGCGTGGAGACCGGCGGCTCGAATGTGCAGTTCGCCATCAATCCCGATGACGGGCGGATGATCGTGATTGAAATGAATCCGCGTGTCTCGCGCTCTTCTGCCCTTGCCTCCAAGGCCACAGGTTTTCCAATTGCCAAAATCGCCGCCAAGCTTGCGGTTGGCTATACGCTCGATGAACTTGGCAATGACATTACAGGCGGGCGCACCCCGGCCTCATTCGAACCGACGATTGATTACGTTGTCACAAAAGTCCCGCGCTTTAATTTTGAAAAGTTCAAAGGCGCCGAAAAACGCCTGACGACGGCGATGAAATCCGTCGGTGAAGTCATGGCGATTGGCCGGAACTTTGAGGAATCTATTCAAAAAGCCCTGCGCTCCATGGAAGAAGGCCTGACCGGTTTTAATGAAATACAAATCGGGGAAGGCGAAGAGCCCCATAAAGATCAAATCCGCGCGGCCCTGTCTGTCCCGACCCCGCGCCGGATTCTCTATGTCGCGCAGGCCATGCGTCACGGCTTTACCGATGAAGAAATTTTTGATGCCTGTAAAATCGACCCCTGGTTTTTAGAACGCATCAGGCACATCATTGAAACGGAAAACAGCCTCAGGGAAAACGGTTTGCCAATTGATGTACCCGGATGGATTACCGTCAAACAGGCAGGATTTGGTGATGCAAGGCTGGCGCAGCTTTGCGGCGTTGATGAAAAGGCCGTCACCAAGGCGCGCCATAAACATAAAGCCTTCCCGGTCTTTAAACGGGTCGATACCTGCGCCGCGGAAATTCCGTCTGAAACACCTTATATGTACAGCTCTTATGAATTTTCCGGTGAAAGCGAATGCGGGCCGACAGGGAAAGAAAAGATTGTCATTCTTGGCGGCGGACCAAACCGGATCGGCCAGGGTATTGAATTTGATTATTGCTGTGTTCATGCCTGCTACGCCCTGCAGGAAGCGGGCTATGAGACCATTATGATCAACTGCAATCCGGAAACTGTTTCGACCGATTATGATACAGCTGACCGTCTCTATTTTGAGCCGTTAACGGCTGAAACAGTCATCGAAATCATTAAAGCCGAACAACAAAATGGAAAAGTCAAAGGCGTCATTGTTCAGCTTGGCGGACAAACACCTCTGAAGCTCTGTCATGATCTGAAAGCAGCAGGTATTTCAATCCTTGGAACAGACCCTGATGCGATTGATCTTGCCGAAGACCGCGAACGATTCCAGAAACTGCTTAAAAAACTCAAACTCAAACAACCCAAAAACGGTCTGGCGCACTCCCAGGAGGAAGCTTTCGGCATGGCCGAAGAGATCGGGTTTCCGCTTGTGATCCGCCCATCCTATGTCCTTGGCGGACAAGGGATGGAAATCGTCCAGAATATGGATGAACTGAAACGCTATATGGGCCGCGCGGTCAAAGTCTCCGGGAAAAACCCGGTTCTGCTTGACCGTTATCTGAAAGGCGCCCTTGAAATTGACGTCGATGCGCTGTGCGATGGGAAAAATGTCTATGTCTCCGGCATCATGGAACATATTGAAGAAGCCGGCGTCCATTCCGGCGATAGCGCCTGCGTCCTGCCGCCGCATTCACTGCCCTTCAAAAAAGTCAAAGAGCTTGAGCAGCAAACCGAAAAACTTGCCAAGGCCCTCAAAGTGAAAGGCCTGATGAATGTCCAGTTTGCCCTGAAGAAAAATAAACAAACCGGCGAGCATGATATTTTCATTCTTGAGGTCAACCCGCGCGCCTCCCGGACCGTGCCGTTTGTCGCCAAAGCCACCGGTGTGCCGGTTGCCAAAATCGCCGCACGGATCATGGCCGGAGAAAAACTCCCCAGCTTTGACGAAGAACTGACCGGCATGTCGATGGATCACGTTGCTGTCAAAGCGCCTGTCTTCCCGTTCAATAAATTTCCCGGCACCGATACGATTTTGGGCCCGGAAATGAAATCCACCGGCGAAGTGATGGGCATTGATACAGATGTCGCGCAGGCCTTTGCCAAATCACAGCTTGCCGCAGGCACCATGCTGCCCACCGAAGGAAAAGTTTTTCTGTCGGTTAAAGACAGCGACAAAGATGCCCTCGCCCCGATTGCCCGTGAACTGGTCGAGCTTGGCTTTACACTCATTGCCACAGGCGGAACCTGCGATCACTTAAAAGACTCAGGCCTGCCTGTTGAACGAATTAATAAAGTCATGGAAGGCCATCCGCATATTGTCGATGCGATTATCAATGAAGAAATTGATTTCATGATCAATACGACCAAAGGCCCGCAGGCCGTTGCCGACAGTTTTTCCATCCGCCGCAATGCGCTGGCCCACAAAATCCCCTACTACACGCTGCTTACCGCCGCCCGTGCCGGCGTCCAGGGAATCCGCGCCCTAAAACACCGGGACATTGAAGTCCGTTCTATTCAGGATTATTTCGCGGAAACACCGCAGAGCAATACGGAAAACATTGCTGCGGAATAGATCTTTTCAAAAATTTATCTCATCTGCTTCTTGAAACGGGACTGCTTCAGTCCCATATGAGGCTCACAGCTAAATGAAATGAAAGGACTTAAACCCAATGTCTCTTAAAACGAAAATGATTGTCACCGGGCTGGCCGTCATGCTGGCAAGCCCTGCCCTTGCCGGCAGTTTCTCAAACCTGAAAACCTCCTCAGGGGAAAATGTCGGAAGCCTCCGGGCCCATCATTACGAAACCGGTTCCGCTTCAGCGGCACATCAGGAAATGGATGGTCATAAATATGCGGCGCAGGAGCCTGCTGCCGGAACATCCACGCATGACAGCCATGGGCACCAGGAATGGAGAGAAGCTCCTTATCAACATCCTCATAAAACCCAGAACTTTAACAAAAACAGATAACCCCCCTCCTATAAAGCCCTTACCCTGCGTAAGGGCTTTATAGATCTTCTCTTGACGTAAAAGGTTTTTCACACCAAATTAAAGGTTGTCCCGCCTTATGGCGGGTTCTTTTATGATATAAAAGAGGACATCATGGATAAAATACCGATGACACGGCCGGGGCTCCTGCGCCTCGAAGATGAATTAAAAAGCCGCAAAAATGTTGAGCGCCCGCGTATTGTTGAGGCGATTGCAGAAGCGCGTGCGCATGGCGACCTGTCTGAAAATGCGGAATATCATGCAGCCCGGGAACAGCAAAGTTTTAACGAAGGCCGGATCAAGGAACTTGAAGGCGTGATCGGCTCAGCCGACGTGATTGATATTTCCAAATTCACCGGGGACAAGCAAGTGCGTTTTGGTGCAACCGTTCTTGTTGCAGATGAAGAAACCGATGAAGAGAGGAAATTCCAGATTGTCGGGGAATATGAATCGAATGCCGACGAAGGCCGGATTTCCATGACATCCCCGATTGCCCGCGCGCTGATTGGAAAGAAAGAAGGCGACAGTGTAACTGTCAAAAGCCCCAAAGGCGCGGTTGATTATGAAGTTGTTGAAGTGAGTTATGAGTAGGGAGAGGCTAGCAGGGAGTAAGGAAAAAATTTTGCACCTTAATTCTCTCCCTCCTTATAACTTCCTACTCGATTTCAACCGGAACGCCGGGCTTTTCCTTAGCTGTCCGCACCAGCGGCATGGTTTTAACCGATGTAACATTTTCAGCGGACGTTAAATCTTCGGTTAAAAATTTCTGATAGCTGTCCCAATCCTTGGCAACAATTTTGAGCAGATAATCAACTTCTCCCGAAAGCATATGTGCTTCACGGACAAGGCGCCAATCCCTGCACTGATCTTCAAATTTCTTCAGATCTGTTTCTGCCTGTGACTTGAGACTGACATGCGCAAAGACCGTAATCCCATAGCCAAGCGCCTGCGCATTTAAACGGGCATGATAGGATTTAATCAAACCGGCTTCTTCCAGCGCACGAACCCGGCGAAGGCAAGGCGGCGCGGAAATCCCCGCCAGCTTGGAAAGATCAACATTTGTAATGCGGCCATCCTTTTGAAGCGCATCCAAAATTTTACGATCAATCTTGTCGAGCTTGATCCGATGTGGCATGAAATTTTCTTTCTATAATCCGTACAAATCTTTCCAAAATATGGATGACTCAGGTATAAGATTCTAAAACTAGAAAGACAAGGGCTTTTTTAAACCTATGAGTGAAGCATTTCCAAGCTGCTGGATTATCACAGAAGGCATGGCCGGCACAGAAAATCAGTGCCTTGGGGTCACCGAAGCTCTAGGGTTATCCCCCCTTGTCAAAAGGGTTAGCCTGCATCAGCCCTGGAAAGAATTTTCTCCCTGGCTGGGCTTTGAACAAGGCTGGAGTTTTACTGAAAAACTTGAAGCTCCATGGCCGGATTTATTAATCGCATCCGGACGCAAAAGCATCGCCGCCTCCCGCTACATTAAAAAACAAAGCGGCGGACGAACCTTTACTGTGCAAATCCAGGACCCACGCATCGACCCTGAATATTTTGATCTTGTTGCCGTGCCACATCATGATCCTACGCGTGGTAAGAATGTGATCGTCACGGACGCCGCGCCAAACCGGCTGACAGATCAAAAACTGGAAGAAGCGCGCGCGCAATGCGCCTCTTTGTTTGAAAATCTGCCCTCGCCGCGTGTTGCTGTGTTAATAGGCGGAACCAGTAAAGCGCATAAAATGACTCCTGCGGTCATGAGGCAACTGGGCGAGCAGCTTCAAAATCTGGATGCCGGCTTAATGATCACCGCCTCACGCCGCACGGATCAAACCTGCATGGAGATTTTAAAAACCGCGCTGGAAAACAGGCCGCATAGTTATCTCTGGGATGGCAGCGGTGAAAATCCCTATTTCGGTATGCTTGCCTGGGCGGATACTCTTCTCGTTACAGAAGACAGCGCATCAATGCTTTCGGAGGCTGGAACAACCGGAAAACCGGTCTATATGATCAAAATGGAAGGTGGCGGCAAGCGTATTGATAACCTTCATGCGCATCTGCGTGAACGCGGCGTGATCCGTGATTTTGACGGTAACTTAGCGCCTTACACCTACGAACCCTTACAAGATGCGTTAAAAGTGGCTGAGGCAATCCAGTCCCGTATGGGACAAAGACAAAAAGAAGCTTGAGCCGCTCTTTCAAGGCGCGTAAAACGAACTGATATTCCAAAAAAGGTGATCTATGTCCGAAAATTTGCATACCAAGGTTCTTATTATCGGTTCCGGCCCGGCCGGATACACAGCAGCAATTTACGCCGCGCGTGCAGGTCTGGAACCTGTCCAGGTTTTAGGGCTGCAGCCCGGCGGCCAGCTGACCATTACGACAGATGTTGAAAACTATCCCGGCTTTGCCGATGTGATTCAGGGACCATGGCTGATGGAACAAATGAAAGCCCAGGCCGAACATGTCGGCACAAAAACGATTCACGACCTGATTACCGAGGTTGATTTTACCAAACGTCCCCTTGTCGCCAAAGGCGATGGCGGCGCAATCTATACGGCTGATACGATTATTATCTCCACGGGCGCCAAGGCCCGCTGGCTTGGCCTGCCCAGTGAAGAAAAATTTATGAATATGGGCGTCTCGGCTTGCGCAACCTGTGACGGGTTTTTCTTCCGTGGCAAGCATGTTGCCGTGGTCGGCGGCGGTAATTCAGCCGTCGAAGAGGCGCTCTTTCTTGCCAATATGTGTGAAAAAGTAACTCTTATTCACCGGCGTGATGAACTGCGCGCGGAAAAAATCGCGCAAGGCCGATTACTTAAACATCCAAAAATTGATGTCATCTGGGATAGCGTTGTTGAAGAAGTGCTCGGCATTGAAGTCGGCCAGGGAGATGCGCCGGGCGTTACCGGCCTGCGCCTGAAAAATGTCAAAACAAATGAAGAAAGCACCATTGATGTAGCTGGGATGTTTGTGGCGATCGGCCATGACCCGGCCACAGCGCTTTTTCAGGATAAGCTTGATATGGATAAAGAAGGTTATATCCTGACCGCACCGGATTCCACAGCAACCTCTGTGCCCGGTGTTTACGCCGCCGGTGATGTGAAAGATAAAATCTACCGACAGGCCGTCACCGCTGCTGGCATGGGCTGCATGGCGGCCCTGGAAGCAGATAAATTTATCGCTGAATTGGAAGATAATGACGGACAACAAGAGGCCGCTGAATGAAATTTTTTGCCGTTTTATCAACCCTGCTCTTTTTCATACCGGCATCCGTTCCGGCAATGTCAAACGCCCCTGAAGAGATAAACGGCATCTATGAAAGAATACACAAAATCACCTCCCCAGCCCATCTTGAAGAAGGGGAAAGCTGCGACGCTCCCTATATTCTGGCAGGAGATATATGCGTTGCAGAATATGACACCTCCGACAGGTTAGCGCTTTATCAAAATTCTGATGGGTCTTTGTATTTTTCTGCCCTGCTCTTTTTCTCCAGCGGATATAGCTGCACGATAGGAGGCAAGGCCGAGAAGAGTGAAGAAGGCTGGCAATATAGCGATGCTTCAGGATCTAAAAGTGAAAAAGTGTGTGAACTCGATATTTTTATGGATGATAAAAATATTCATTTAAAAGCGCAGGACAGCATGACCTGTAACCGCAGATATTGCGGCGCAGGCGGTTCCCTCAGCCACACTGAATTTCCTCTTGCTGGAAAAGCTAAAGAGCAAGTTAGCATTAACAAAATCAAATGCATGAGTCTTCTGGACGGCGCTGAAAACTGTGATCAATATGAAGAAACAGAGAAAGCACAATAATGGACTGGGACAAGCTTCGTATTTTTCATTGTGTTGTTGAAGCCGGAAGCTTTACCCATGCCGGGGAAACACTTGGTCTCAGCCAATCAGCTGTCTCCCGGCAAATCAGTACGCTTGAAGAAAGTATTGGTGTCACCTTGTTTCATCGCCATGCACGCGGGCTCATTCTCACCGAAGAGGGGGAAATCCTGCATAATGCGGCGCGGGATATTTTTGCCAAGCTCAGCATGATTGAGGGGCAGATTAACGACTCCCGCCAGCTCGCCTCCGGGCCGCTGCGGATTACCGCGGCGCCTTTTATCGGGTCAACCTGGCTGGCTCCACGCTTGGCCGCGCTCAAAGATGAACATCCGGATATTCAGCTCACCATGCTTCTTGATGACAAGATTTTAAACCTGTCGATGCGTGAGGCTGATGCGGCAATCCGCCTGTACAAACCCGAACAACCTGAACTGATCCAGCGCCATTTAACCAGCATCCGATTTCATATCTGCGCCTCAGAAGATTATCTGAAAAAACACGGCACCCCGGAAAAAGTCAAAGACCTGCAAAAGCACACCCTGATCGGTTATCCGGAAACAGTCGCTCCGCCCTTTTCAGATCCGAACTGGCTGTTCCGCGTCGCCGGTGCGGATATGGACAGCAACCCGAACCTGGTTATGATGAATTCACTCTATGGCATTTATGAAGCTGTGCGCGCCGGTGTTGGTCTTGCTGCCCTGCCGGATTATCTGGTGCAGGATTCACAAAAAATTAAAGCCGTCCTTCCGGACCTGGAGCGCCAGCCTGTGGATATGTACTTTGTTTATCCCGAAGAACGTAAACATTCCAAGCGCCTGGCAATCTTCCGCGACTTCCTGCTTAAGACCATTCAGGAAACAAATTTTTGATATAAAAACATATAGTTATACTATGTTTTTGAAATTTTATTTCATCTAGCAATCCGTTTTTGGTATGCCAGGAATGCATATATATCATGAATTTTGAGGGTTTTTTACTGGACGGCAGAGTCCGAATAGGGTTATAAACACCGTTAACGCCTTCGGGCGTTTGGGGTTCTTTTCGAAGAATCCTTCGTCTCCCAGACGAAAAACCTCCCTGTTCAACTCGCCGGGCTTTAATGGCCCGGTTTTTTTCTGCCTAAATACTTTTTCAAATTCGCAAGCTGCCGTACTATGATATTTAAATAATATCTTAAGCTGATTCATGCCTGCATCTTTTTCCAACAAACCTCCCCTTATCGTCCTGTTCAATTACGGCGGTGGTCTGCGCGGCCTGAGCCCGGCCCATATCATGGTTGAGATTGAACGGCGCACCGGCCTGCCAATGGCCAATATGGTGGATGCATTTTGCGGCCCGTCCACCGGCTCCATCCTGAATGCGGCATTAAACGTTCCTCACCCGACAAAAAAAGGGCGGCCCAAATTCCGCGCCCGGCATATGGTGCGATTTTATGAACGCGAGGGGATCAATATTTTTCCGCAGGATAAGTTCCGGGAATTACGCGGCCTGATCCATGACTTTAATAACCGGACCATGAAAATCGGCCAGCTTAACCGGATGTTTCGCCACGGCCATTATAATCCGGCCTATCTGGCTAAATGCCTGCGGGATTTATATGGCGATACCCGGATGTCCGAAACGATGAGCTCTTTGGTCATTCCAACCTATAATATTGACGGCGAACAACTGCGCATTGTGGAAGAAGAAGGAGAAAGCGAGGAAACGCCGGTTCACACAATGAATAATTTTGTTGATGAAGGCGGCCATGCTATCTGGCTCAAACATATTCGTTTTGGCCGGCATCTTCCAACCTATAAATTCCCTGCTGATGCTTCTTTATTCGATGCAGTGATGGCCTCGACGGCGGCGCCAACCTATTTCCCCTGCCATCATTTTAAAGCCCGCCTGAATGAAACCATGCCCAAACATGAATATACCGGCATTGACGGGTCGATCTTCGATAACCCCTGCATTAGTTATCTCGGCGCGCTGCGCCAGCATATCGAACCGGACCGCCAGGTGATTATGATTTGCCTTGGCACAGGTTATACCAACAAGTCAGTTACCAAAGAAGAATGGAACCAGTTCGGCTCGCTGGGCGTCGTTGACCCGGTCAATGACCTGCCGCTGATCAATATTCTGTTCCATGCCCCGGAAAGCGCCCTTCTGGAATCCTTCACGGCAGAAATGCGCGATAATCTTTTTGTCTTCAACAAATCCCTGACCTCCGGGCCGGTAGAAGACTATCCAGGCACGCAGATTGATGACGGCAGCCCGGACAATCTGAAAAAGATGAAAGATTTCGCCCAGATGGTGATTGAAGAAAATGCAGAAAAATTCGACCTGATCTGCAACCTTCTGGTCCAAAACCGGGATTCGAAAACTGGCGATTCTTCTTTTATTCCCGCCATCAACACGCGTCCTTCCCTGCTTCAGACTCTCAAAAACAAAATCCCGTTTTTACGCTGAAAAAGCCGAAAACACGCCCAGTTATCCACAAGATGTCCCTGAATTTTTGCGCTGCAAAATGACAGAACACATATTTTAGATCACGCTATATATCAGATAATTTAAATATATGTTCAAGCCTATTACGTAATATGAAAACACCCACTATTCCTAAAAAAAATGCACCCCCGGCCGTTCTTGTTAATGAAAAGATGGAATCGGTTGTTGTAGATCTTGACGATCACTCTCTCCCCCCGGGCCTTGGCACGGGGGTTTTTGATCCGGGCGGAGATCTTGAAACAAACTACTATTACACAACAGGTGTAAATCTGGATAACGCAGAAATATCCTCTATTGGCCTGTCCGGTTTCAAATCTGATCTGATCTTAAATCCACCCCAAACAGGGTTTTTAAACAATAGGAACATTCCATTTGCCTGGCTGGCGCTTCCTAATCCCGAAAGGAAGACAACTTTTATGGATGGTTATAAAAGGGCTTGGGAGAAATTTTTAAAGGAACCGCCGCCACCTGTAAAAAAAATTATTGAAAGCCGTATCCCAACAACTATTTCAGCCCACTCAACAGGAGGGCAAATCGCTTTAGAACATGCCGCCTCGTCTCATAATTACGGATGGCTATCAGACAGGTTTTGCGGTGCTGTCATACAATCACCAATGCTTGAGACAGCGCCGCTTGTTAATTTTGCGCCAGAAATGCAAGTTTGTCTTTTTGATTGGTTTGCCACTAAAAACGCTGACAAACTTCCCGAAGAAACGTGGCCAGGAAGATCACATCTCTGGGTTTGTGGAGAAAAATACAACATTTCTCCTGATACGGATTATATCCGTCCAACTTACGAGCAAATTCTTGCCATTCGGGAAAATGGTCGCAGGCACATCACGCAAAAACAGGGGCCTAGCCTTTTAGCTAAAGGAGATCTGCCCATTCTTTTCATGCTTGGAAATGACAAGTTTGCAGACCCCAAGACAAATATAGACTTTGCCCGGATGCATAATTTTGCCGTTATTTTCGATCCAAAATCCAAACATGCTCCCATCTGCGAAAATAACAGAATCATGGCTCTTTACGTCAAGGCCATGCGTGCTATGGGGGAAGGCCGTTTTAACGAATTCGCAAAGGCGCATTGTTCTTACGGCGAAGAGCAAAAAAATATCTCTGACAAAGTTTCAGATCTAGGCAGCGGCTTCGCGAGAGCTGCCCGTGAGAGAAGCGCACGCCTTGCTGATTCTTCCGCACGCCTCACGCAGCGCCTCTTCGGAGGTCGCATAGGAAATCCGGAAATGGGGCGACAGGCCAAACGCCGCGCCGTGGACACAGGCAACACCCTGGGCCTCTAACAGATAGGTTACAAAATCCTCATCTGTCTCAATCGTCTTGCCCTCAGGCGTTTGCTTGCCGATCACCCCGGCGCAGGACGGATAGACATAGAACGCCCCTTCCGGGTTCGGACAGTCAATTCCCTCGCACTCGTTCAACATGCCGACCACGAGATCACGGCGCCCCTTAAAGGCCTCGACCCACGCCGTCATAAAGGACTGGTCTCCATTGAGCGCCTCTACCGCTGCTGCCTGTGAGATTGAACATGGATTTGATGTGCTTTGCCCCTGGATCTTGGACATTGCCTTGATAAGTTCTTTCGGCCCGCCTGCGAATCCGATCCGCCAGCCGGTCATGGAATAGGCTTTGGACACCCCGTTGACTGTCAACGTCCGGTCAAATAAGGCCGGCTCGACCTGCGCAGGTGTGCAGAATTTAAAATCGTCATAGACCAGATGTTCATACATATCGTCCGTCATCACCCAGACATGCGGATGTTTCACCAAGACATCGGTCAGGGCCTTCATATCGCTTTCCGTATAACCGGCACCTGTCGGATTGGACGGAGAGTTGAGAATTACCCATTTGGTTTTACCGGTAATCGCTTCTTCGAGCTGCGCCGCTGTCATTTTAAATCCGGCCGCGGCAGGACAATCAACAATCACCGGCTCCCCTTCGGCGAGTAGCACCATATCCGGGTAAGACACCCAGTAAGGCGCCGGGATAACAACCTCATCCCCCGGATTAAGAGTTGCCGTCAACGCATTGTAAAGAATTTGTTTTCCGCCTGTTCCAACACTGATTTGATCACGTGCATAGGCCAGGCCATTATCACGCTTGAATTTTTCAATAATCGCATCTTTTAAGGCCGGCGTCCCATCGACATTTGTATATTTTGTCTGACCGGCATCCATCGCTGCCCTGGCGGCTTCCTTGATAAAATCAGGTGTATCAAAATCAGGCTCCCCGGCGCCCAGACCGATCACATCGCGCCCGCCAGCCTTTAATTCGGCGGCCTTAGCCGTAACAGCCAGAGTTGCAGAAGGTTTAATACGTGAAAGTCGTGATGCCAGAATGCTCATAAAACGAACCTTTTCCCTAAAATAATGGTTTAAAATCAACTCTATCCTAGACAAAGCCGCCCTTTATATCAAAAAGATTTTTCAGGGGTTACTCCTCCCATCAAACTTGCAGGACGGGGCGGATGGCTGTATTGATTAAGCGTCGCAATAATCAATTTCGGTGCACTGAAGATTTTTAATGAAAACGGCTGTCAAAATATTCCTGTCTGTAGGAATTCTTCTTGCCCTGGTCTGGCGTATGGACTGGGACATTCTTGGCGAGCTTATCAATCATATCAAGCCCTCCGCCTGGGGATATGCGATGGTGATGGTCGTTCTTCAGTCTTTGTTTTTATCCTACCGCTGGATGATCCTGATCAATATCGGCCGCAATCATCTTAATTTTATGCAGGCTGTGCAGGTCACAATGGTCAGCTTTATGGCCAATATTGTGTTTTTAACATCGCTCTCCGGTGTGATTGTCCGGATTGCCATGGCTGTTCAATATGGCTCTTCTCTTTTTAAGGCCTTCTTTGCCACGGCCATAGACCGGGCTATGACGCTGATTGCCCTGATTATTTTCTCCGCTCTGTTTCTCCCCTCGCTGGGCAGTTATCTCGATGCCGCCCTGCATACCAACCTGACGCTTTACCTGATCATTCTGATGGCGTTGATCTTCGGCCTGATGCCAGTCATGGTTTTTGCCCTGTTTAAAAATATGGATCGCCTGCCGCTCTCGACACGGAACATCAAAACGGCACAGCGCTATACAAAAATTATTTTAAGCAAACCGATAATCACATTGAAAGTCATCCTCAGCAGCCTGCTTGGGCAGGCCTGCCTGTTTGTTTCAATCTACTTTATTTGCCTGCCGGCCAATATCAATGTCAGCTTTATGGATCTGATGGTCGTCCTGCCGATTATTACGCTGGTCGCTAGTCTGCCCTTCAGCATTGGCGGCTGGGGCCTGCGTGAAGGCGCCTTTATTTTCGGTCTTGGCCTGCTTGGCGTTCCGATGGAGGAAGCCTTCCTGATCTCTGTCCAGATCGGCCTGATCGGTATGCTGGCCACCATCCTGATCGGCATTCCTGCCGCCCTGACAGTTGACCTGGAAAAAATCGGGCATCAGTCAAAACTTGTGTTCGTCAGCCTGAAAGACCGCCTCAGATAAACAATGCGCGGCTTTTCCTTCGACAGCTTTTCTTTGCCCCTGATTCTGCTGACAGCATTTGCCGTCCTGCTTCAGGTTCAGTTCAACCTGTTTCAGGATGAATATTATACCGGCCTTCGGATTGCTTTATCAGATATTGTCATTCCTTTTACCGGGCTCGCAATTTTGTATAGCCTGCTGCGTAAAAAGTCGCACTGGCCGGACTGGCAGTTACCTTACACTTACGCCTGGCTTGCCGGTCTTTTTAGCCTGCTGGTGCTGGCCGCACTAAACACCTACTATCTGTATGACGTCTGGAGCAACTGGGCCCTTATGAATAAACTTCCCGGCTTTGCCGTCATGGTTGCCTACATGGCACTTGGCGGCTGGATAGCCACCAATCTTTGCTCTGAAAAAGTGTTTCAGTTCACACAGACCTTATGCACGTTCTTTTTTGTTATCCTGATCCTCCAGATTTACTGCATGACTCTGATGATCGCCTACCCGCCATCAACCTGGTTCTTTATCGATCTTGATCTCTGGTTTCCTCTGGAAGGTTTTATGGCCAATAGAAATGCCTATGCCCTCTTTACTCTCATAAGTTTATGCCTGCTGATCGGCTTTGACCTTTCAGGCAAACCTCTTTTTCCGCAGCGAATGACAAATATTATCCTGTTCCTTTTACCATTTGGACTGGTTGATATCGGGTCCCGTGCCAGCTTCCTGGCCCTGCTCATCCTTTTTGTTTATTTGCTGTTTGCCTACAGAAAACGCACCGTCAGATTTCTTCTTCCCTTCTTACTGGGGATCATTGCTCTGACGGCTCTTTATGCACATGCCCCCCAAAAGCTTGGTTTTGTCCGGGAACAAAATCATGAGATTTTTCAAAAAGCATCGGAAATCAAAACATTAAAAGACACCAAGGAAGTCCGCCAGGATTTCACCTACCAGGGAGATGAAAACCGCCTGTCCACACTCGAAGAAGCCCTGATTATTTTTAAAGACCACGAACTGTTTGGCGCCGGGCTCGGCGCGGCCTTGTATCACCAAAAACTGGAAGATGGAAAATATATTGCCCTTTTGGATTCAACGCCGCTTTGGCTCCTCATCGAAACGGGTATAGCTGGCCTTTTGATTTTTTCTCTCTTTTTCCTGTTTTGTCTCCATCGGCTCTGGCTCGGCCGGAAAGATCCCCTGACCTTTTCTATTTTCCTGGCTTTCCTCTGCTATGGCGTGATGTGTGTGTTTCACGAAATGGCTTATACACGGCAAATCTGGTTCCTGCTCGGCATGGCGCTTTGTGTGCCCTTTATAAGGAAAAGCCCTGCGCGCTGAAAAACTCTTTAAACGGTGCGAAGACGTCTTTTTCAAGATGTTCTTTGAGAAATCTCTCTAGCCGCGGCAAATGAATTTTCAAATCCTCCCGCTCCAGTTTTAGAATCTGGCCAATCACACGGGCATGAAATTGAAATGCCAGGATATCGTACCAGAGATCAAAAACCGCCCGATCCCCTTTACTCATCTGCGCGCAATATCGCGCCCGCATTTCGGGCTTAATCTCTTCAGGAACATCACGCCTTATATCTTCGAGTAAATTAACCAGGTCATAGGGCGCCGGCCCCCACATGGCTCCGGCAAAATCAATCAATCCAACGACTTTTAAGCCCTTCCGGTCTGGCAGCCACATGAGATTATGCGGGTGATAATCGCCATGGATAAAAGTCTTCGGGCAAGGTGGCTGCTTTGCCTCAAACGTATCCCAGAGCGCGTTATATTCCTCTACCTGCTCCGGCGAGCCTTTCAAATAATAAGACACCAGGAAATCTTTTGTCTTGTGAAGCCGCCCGCCGTGAAATGCGGGAAGATCAAGATCATTGCCCTGAAACGTCAAACGGATATGGTCCAAAACATCGGCGGCCAAACCGTAAAGCTTTTTTTGATCGGCCCCTGTTTCCAGAGCAGCTGAAACATCCTGGTCTCCAAAATCTTCGCACAGGACAAAACGGTTTTCCGGATCGGCGGCATAGATCTCCGGTGCACTTAAACCTTCTTTGCGTAGAACGTCGGCCAAAGTTAAAAAACGGTCAAAAGGATCGGCAGACTCATTCCAGACTATGAGACAAGCGGTCTCACCATTGTCCTTCTGTAAGCGCTCAAATGTTTTAACGCTCCAGTCCGCCTGCAAAGGCTCTCGCAAAGCGCCGGCCCATCCGGCCTGCTCTATAAAGTGATTGAGATGATCTGAGATCTGCGCGGGCAGAGAGGGCATCTACTCTTCCGATTTCCCCTTCCGGGCCATCATTTTAATCGCATCAATATGCTGCTGGGACGCCGCGCCGCGTTTCGGTGCTGGCCTGTCATTGGACTCCATGCCGAATTTCGCGCGCCCGTCTGCGGCAATGGCTTTCAAAAGTTCAATCCCGAACGTTCCATCCAGTTCCGGATCGCTGACCGGCCCCGGCACAGGTTCCGGCTTAATGGTCTTTTCCCCGCGTTCCTGCATCCGTTTCACCCGTGAAATGGCGTGCGCAATAATCCCGGTCATATGCGGTTTGGCTAAATCATGGAGCAGTTTCGTATCCTCATAGGTCCAGGCAATAATCTGCTGACGAGCCTTGGTTTCATTGCCGCGGCTATTCTCAAGCGCCTGTTTTATCTTGGAAATCACATAGTCCTGGGTCATCACGCCGTCTTTCGCTGCTGTTTGATTCTTTTCCAGTATAGCTGTAAACGCTTCAAACCGCACGGTTTTTCATATTTGTTAAGAAATCCTAAATTTATTGCTTGACATTATTATGAAAAAAACATAGTGTCCTCATCATTCAGAATTATGAACACCGCCTGACAGCGGATATGGAGGAAAATATGAACAAAACAGCACGTGGATCATTTTTGGCCGTCGCTATAGCAGGCGTTGCTGCCACTGGAATTCCATTTGATGGCACACCACTCGAGCCTGTACTCGGTACAACGAAAGCAGCTGCGAGTACTACTTGTTACGATAATAGAACAGGAAAGCGCTATAGCTTTGGACACGCTAGCGAATCTAGGCAACGATCAAATATTCGTAACCTTCTGAAAACAAATCCGAATGTAAGCTGTTGCATGATGTTTAACAGTGGCTTTTCCAAAAATATGGGATATAAAGACGGTGTTCGGGTCAAATTCCAACGAGAGTACATGTGCTTAGCTAGTCAATCTCAATGGCGTCCAAAATAGATTAATAACCAGTTTTACAAAAAACCGCCCTTCCCTCGGGCGGTTTTTTTATGTCTTCAGCGCGGCTAACTCTTTCATCACACTCTGGATCCCCTTCACGCGCGCGGCCGTATCTTCCCAGCTCCGGATAATTCCAATTTTTTGATCTGGACGGAGTTTGACCATCCCGCGCTTGACCTCGATCCACTCCATCAGCGCAGGCACATTTGGCGGCACATCTTTATAAAAACCGATCGTCGCCCCTTTTGGTCCGGCATCGACGCGGTCCACCCCGGCGCTTTTACAAAGCTGTTTGATCGCAACAATATCGAGAAGATTATCAACTTCTTCGGGTAATTTTCCAAACCGGTCGATCAGCTCCGCCGCAAAGCTTTCAATATCATCCCGCGTTTCCAGGTCGGCCAGGCGGCGATAGAGACTCATCCGTACGCTTAAATCTTCAACATAGGTTTCCGGGATCAGAACAGATGTGCCGAGATTAATATTCGGCGACCATTTTTCCTGCTCTTTAATATCCTCAATATCAACGCCAGCCCGCGCAGTCGCCACCGCTTCTTCCAGCATTTGCTGGTAGAGCTCCACCCCGACCTCTTTAATGTGACCGGACTGTTCTTCGCCCAGCAGGTTCCCCGCACCGCGAATATCCATGTCATGACTGGCGAGCTGAAAGCCCGCACCAAGCGTATCGAGTGTTTCAATCACCTCAAGGCGCTTTTGCCCCTGCGCAGTAAGAGCCTTATCCGGCTGATAGGTCAGATAGGCATAGGCCCGCACCTTAGAACGGCCAATCCGCCCGCGGATCTGGTAAAGCTGCGCCAGGCCGAACATATCCGCGCGGTGTACAATCATCGTATTGGCGCTTGGGATATCAATCCCGCTTTCAATGATATTAGTGGCGAGCAGAACATTATACTGCCCGTCATAAAATGCGCTCATCCGTTCATCCAGTTCACCTGCCGGCATCTGCCCGTGCGCCGTGACCAGTTTTAGCTCCGGCACAAGCTCCTTCAGCTGTTCTTCAACATCCTGGATATCACTGATGCGCGGACAGACATAAAAACTCTGCCCGCCGCGATAATGCTCCCGCAGCAAGGCCTCACGGATGACCATCGGATCATAAGGCAAAACAAAGGTCCGGATTGCGAGACGGTCCACCGGCGGCGTGGTGATCAGGCTCATATCCTTCACGCCAGACAAAGACATTTGCAGGGTCCGCGGGATTGGCGTAGCCGTCAGTGTGAGCACATGCACATCAGCTTTGAGCTCTTTGAGCTTTTCCTTTTGTTTAACGCCAAAACGCTGCTCTTCATCAACAATCACAAGCCCCAGATGCGCAAACTTTACATCTTTAGATAAAATAGCATGTGTGCCGATGACAATATTCACACTGCCGTCTGCAAGCCCGTCTTTCGTGGCTTTCACATCTTTTGCATTTGCCATCCGCGACAATTGCCCGATACGCAGACCCAAACCTTCAAAGCGCGTGACAAAATTCTTATAATGCTGACGCGCGAGCAATGTTGTCGGCACAACAACGGCAACCTGCGCGCCGCTCATTGCCGCGACATAAGCCGCGCGTAGCGCCACTTCCGTTTTCCCAAAACCGACATCACCACAGACAAGCCGGTCCATTGGCTGCCCGCCGCCAAGATCTTCAATCACATCATTGATCGAGCGAAGCTGATCTTCCGTTTCCGCATACGGAAAGCGCGCGGAAAACTGATCATACATTGTTTTATCAACATGAAGCGGTTCGCCCTTGCGTAAGAGCCGCGCCGCGGCGATTTTCAAAAGCCCTTCGGCCATGACCATTAAATCTTTTTTGACCCGGCTTTTCCGTGCCTGCCATCCCGCGCCGCCAAGCTTGTCCAGCTGTGTAAACCCTTCATCCGATCCAAAACGCGAGAGCACTTCAATATTTTCAACCGGCACGAAGAGCTTATCGCCGCCGTGATAAACAAGCTTCAGGCAGTCATGCAAAATGCCGGACACATCGAGTGTTTCAAGACTTTCAAACCGTCCAACGCCATGCTCGATATGGACTACCAGATCACCCGGCTCCAGCGAGGAGACCTCAGTTAAAAAGTTATCGGCCTTCTTGCGGCGTTTGCTCTTGCGCGCCAGCCGGTCGCCGAGAAGATCCTGTTCGGTAATCACGACAAGATCATCAGACACAAACCCGTGCTCCAGGCTTAGAACCGCAAGGCCAGTCTCTTTAAAATCAAGACTATTCGTTTCTGTGAACGGCCCGATCTTGGCATTATCGAGCATCGTCTTAACCCGCTCACGGGCGCCGTCGGAATAACAGGCAATCAGGATTTTACGCGGCGCGAGGCCGGCCAGATGTGTTTTCAACTCCCCGAAAACATCCCCATCCGGCAAAGCGCGGATATCGGCAAAGTCCCGCCCTTTTTTCGCGCCAGCATTGCACGCGCCCCCCTCACCCGCACCGCTTCGCGGTGCTTCCCTCTCCCCCACGGGGAGAGGGTTAGGGAGAGGGGGCAAAAAAGGAACCAGTAAATAAGAATTCTCAAGTTGCGCCTTATATTCCTCTTCCCGCAAGTAAAGCCGGCCTGGCTCAAGCGGGTGATATTTTGTCCCGGACAGAGAGACATCGGTGCCTTTCTTCCCCGGTTTTTTCTGCGATGCTGCTTCAAGTGTTTTCCGCGCCTGGTAAAAATCTTCTATTTGCGAACACCGTTCATGCGCAGATCGTGCGCTGTGATGGTCACGCGTGATAAAAGCGTTCGGGCAATATTCAAAAAGCGTTTCCATCCGCTCATAAAAAAGCGGCAGCCAATGCTCCATCCCGTTATAGCGCCGCCCTTCACTGACCGCTTCATAAAGCGGATCATCCTCCCGCACCGCGCCGAAGGATTCCCGGTAACCGGAGCGAAAGCGGTGTATCGACTCTTCATTCAGGAAAAACTCGGAAACCGGTTTTAAAGAAAAATGTTCTAAAGATTTTTCCGTACGTTGAGTCGAAGGATCAAAAGATTTAATACTTTCTACCTCATCCCCGAATAAATCAATCCGCACCGGCTCTTCAGAAGCTGGCGGAAAAATATCAATGATCCCGCCGCGCACCGCGTATTCCCCAGCCTCACGCACCGTGTCACTGCGCAAATATCCGTTGGCGGTCAGGAATGACATCAACGCGTCCTGGTTGAGACGTCCACCAACCGACGCGCTGAAGCTCGCGTCTTTTAAAGCACCCTGCGGTAAAACCTTTTGCGTAGCGGCATTCACTGTCGTGATCAAAATGCGCGGGAGGAATTTTTCTTCTTTTTGCCACTCCAAAAGACGGCAAAGCGCGGCGACACGCTGACCGGACACGTCTTTATTCGGAGAGACGCGATCATAGGGCAAACAATCCCAAGCCGGGAAGTGAACAACATCAATCTCCGGCGCAAAGAAATGAATAAGCTCGATCAGCATTGCCGCGCGTGTATCATCCAGCGCGATATGTATTAAAATCTTTTGTTCTTTGGAAAGTGTCTGCGCCTTCTGAATAAGATAGCGCGCATCCTGCCCCTCCGGCGCACCGAAGACGCACCTGTCCTGTAAACTACTTAGATCTTCCGGGGATGTCGTCGCTTCCTGTGGCGCGGCACTGTGCATAATGATGCTCTAACAATTGATCCATGACCGCAGAATGTTCTTCTTTGGGAACATCCTCCCGGCCGGAAATCCAGTTATAGAGGTCGGGGTCGGGGTTTTGCAACAATTTGTCGTAGAGGGCGAGCTCATCTTCAGAAAAATCCGGGACATTGGCATTGGCAAAGCTGCCCAAAATCAGGTCCATTTCCCGCGTCCCCCGGTGCCAGGAACGGAAAATCAGGCGTTTTCGAGTTTTTTCAAAAAGATCAGGCATATTATATATAACCACAGAGACACAAAGACACAGAGTCTTAATTTTAAAAATGCTCTGTGCCTCTGCGCCTCTGTGGTTTATTACTAGATTATGCCGCGTCCGTTTGACCTTGATCCGCTCTTTAAAAACCTGACAACTTTGCCGGGTGTCGGGCCGAAAACTCTGCCGCTCTTCCAAAAACTGACCGGTGGAGAAAAAGTCATCGACCTGCTCTGGCACAAGCCAGTGGATTTTGTCGACCGGCGATATTCGCCAAAACTCAAAGATGTGCCAAACGGTAAAATCGTCACGGTTGAAGTCCGGATTGAAAGCCATAAGCCTGCCACCCGCCATGGTCTGCCTTACCGTGTTCACGCGACAGATGGCACCGGCGCCATTGATCTTGTCTTTTTTAATGCAAATAAAGGGTGGATTGAAAAGAACCTGCCTTTGCATGACGTTCGCGTTATCTCCGGCAAGGTTGAGTTTTATCAGGGCAAGCCGCAAATCGTACACCCGGATGCTATTGTGAAACCGGAAGAACGATCCAGCATTGAAACGCTTGAACCTGTTTATCCGTTAACCGCCGGCCTGACCAATAAAGCAGTGCGAAAAGCAATGGGTGGTGCGCTTAAATTTGTAACGCCTTTGCCGGAATGGCTCGACCCGGCGCATAAGAAAAATAATCACTGGCCGGATTTTGATGCAGCGCTTCAAAAACTTCACGCGCCGCACGATATAGGCGGCATCCTGCCTGAAGATCCGGCGCGGATGCGCCTTGCCTATGATGAATTCCTGGCCAATCAGTTAGCACTTGCCCTTGTTCGCCAAAAACAGCGCAAGAAAAATGGGCGCGCCTGGACAAATGATGAAAGCTTGCGGAAAAAAGTTTTAGATGTTCTCCCGTTTGATCTGACTGGCGCGCAGGTTAAAGCTATTGCTGAAATTGACGAAGATATGCATGCGGCTATCAAAATGCTTCGTCTACTACAAGGCGATGTCGGCAGCGGGAAAACAGTGGTCGCGATGATGGCGATGCTCAATGTCATTGAATGCGGTTCGCAAGCCGCGATTATGGCGCCGACCGAAATTCTCGCCCGCCAGCATGAGCAAAGTTTCAAGCCCTGGATCGAAGCGGCAGGCCTGAAAGCTATTACCCTGACGGGTCGGGATAAAGGTAAAATCCGCGAAGACATTTTAGAGCAGATCAAAAACGGTGATGTTCATATTATTATCGGCACCCATGCCCTCTTCCAAAGTGGTGTCGAGTTTTATGACCTAGGATTGGCTGTGATTGATGAGCAACATCGTTTTGGCGTCCATCAACGTTTAGAACTCTCCTCCAAAGGCAAAGGCACGGATGTTCTGGTGATGACGGCAACGCCCATTCCACGCACACTGACTCTGACAGCTTATGGCGATATGGAGGTCAGCCGTCTTGATGAAAAGCCGCCCGGACGCAAACCGGTCGACACACGTCTTTTCTCCAGGGAAAAAGTCGAAGACATTATGGAGGCCATTCACAACCAAACCGAAAAAGGCGCGCGAGCCTACTGGGTCTGCCCATTGGTTGAAGAATCTGAAAAGCT
>JANQIB010000118.1 GCA_028282385.1 Alphaproteobacteria bacterium | reverse complement strand
AGGAAACACTGGCAAAAACCGAAATCTCCGAAGGGGCAGAGACTCTGGTAAAAACAATGCGTAGCTATGGGGCCACCTGTGTCCTTGTGTCCGGCGGTTTTACATTCTTTACTGAAAAAATTGCGGGACGCCTTGGATTTCACCAGCATCACGGCAATATTTTAAGCATTGCCAACGATAGGCTGACCGGCCGTGTCCATGAACCTATTCTTGGCAAAGAGGCTAAGCTTGATTACCTGAAAAAATATACGCAAAAGCTGGAGATTGATTTAAGGGACAGTATAACAGTCGGCGACGGAGCCAATGATCTTCCAATGCTGCAAGCCGCAGGCCTTGGCATTGCCTACCGCCCCCGCCCATTTTTGAAAGAAAATATGAATAATTGCCTGTTTTACACCGACCTGGCAGCCCTTCTTTATGCGCAGGGCTATAAAAAAACAGGATTTTCCGTTTAAGACTTTTCGCATTTATTAACCATTTTCGGTACACTATAAGCTGGAATAACGCCTTTCGATGAAGGTTTCTCGTATGTCTAAAAAATATAACTTCACCGTGCCGCAGGATGAGCTGGATGAGCTCATTCACCGCTATTGCCGCAATTATACGGCGCTGGCCAAGGAAGGCCGCTTTGATCCGATTGTCGGGCGCGATGAAGAAATTGATAACGTGCTGCTGATCCTTTTGCAGCGAAACCGGAAAAACGCCTGTATGCTGGCCCCGGCCGGGGTTGGTAAGACGGCTCTTGTTGTCGGCGTGGCGCAGGCCATTGTCGGCGGACGCGTACCGGCTTACCTGAAAGATGCGCAGGTCCTTGAAATCGATATGCCGGCACTCGCCGCGGGAACATCTTCCCCGGCCGAATTTCAGGGCCGTTTTATTCCAATCTGCCGCGGCCTGGCCGAACGGTATCACCACCCAGAATTTCCGCGCTATATCATGTTTATTGATGAGATCCATACCATCATGCCGACCGTGACGGGCTCAGCCTATGCCGGTCTGTCGGAAGTGATGAAACCTTATATGACGGTTGGGGATCTCCATATTCTCGGCGCGACAACATCTGAAGAATACCGTTTATATGTGCAAACAGATATGGCTCTCGACCGGCGTTTTCAAAAAGTGCATCTGAAAATGCCAAACGCCGAAGAGACGTTTAAAATCCTGCAGGGGATCAAACCAAGTTATGAACGCCACCATAAACTTGAAATCTCGGATGCGTGTCTGCGCGAAGTCGTTACAATGACCGAAGAACATATGCGTAAGCGAACCCAGCCTGATAAATCGATTATCACCATGGATGCGGCCTGCGCCTGGCACAACATGTTCCGTGGGGAGGACCGCAAATTATCAATGGATGCGATCCATATGATGGTTGCCAAGGAAACCGGCCTGCATCCGGGTGCCTTATCTGATACCGGCCTGAAACACGAAGTTTATGATCCGACCAAGGCCGGGAAGGTTGATGTCGGGATGAAAGATTTTGCTGATGAAAAAGCAGTCGACAGCTACGGCAAATCACAAGAAGAACAAGCATCCAAAAAAGGCTTTGACGGCGCACCCGGCGCAAGCCTTTTCAAAAATAAAGAAGGTCAGGACGCAGCGGAATAATTACGCCGCAAGCTTTTCGATCACCTCTTTTAAATCGCCCGCTTCATAATCAATATGATCACCGGCCGCTCCTTCTTCTTCATGCGGATGGACAAGAATAGTGGTTAGTCCCATTTCCTTGGGATGGATCAGGTTGCGCTGAAGATCGTCAACAATCGCAATTTCTTCTGCGGTAAGGTTTAAACTGGCGCAAGCTTTTTCAGCCATGTCTTTGCCGCGCGCCTTAGGGATGAAATTCACATCTTCCATGACCGTAATATGATGGGCTTCAAAAAAATCGCTAAGACCGACATGCGCCAACGCCCGCTGCGCCCAGTGACGTGAGGCATTTGTTACAACTCTATGTTCAAGATGGGTCAGCATTTTAAGCTGCGAGAGTGCATCCGGATCGGGAACCGTATCGGCGACATCAATCCGTTCATGGAACGGGAAATGATATTCTGCATAGGAAAAACCGTATTTTTCCAAAAAGACATTGCCGCTGAATTTATAGCGCTGATACGATTCTTCCGCGAGAGCGCGCGCTTCGTGCTCACATAAATCAGGTTTTAGCTGGCAGAATGTCTGTGCAGCAGCCTGATTGCAATGATCGATAAAATCATCGCTGAAGCGGTAAAGCGTATTATCGAGGTCCCATAAAACAGCTTTGATATGTGATAAGTCCAACTTTACTCCAGGTAAAAATCAAGCGTGGAAACAACGCGCACACGTTTATGAATTTGCTGCGCGGCCGGAACGGTATAAGTGTCATCACGCGGTAAAATCTGGAAAACTCCCTGATAGGCGCGGCGGATCCCGCCCACTTGCGTTCCTGAATCAGCTGCAAACTGCCCGGCGGCGGCGCGCGCATTTTTAGTCGCCTGCGCAATCATATCCGGTTTGACATCATTAAGCTTTGTAAATAAATAAGTCGGACCTTCCCCACCTTGCGAGAGTACAACACCCTGCTTGATTAAATCCCCGATATCCTGCGCGGCCTTTTGCAAAGCTTCAACATTTTCAGTCCGCACCATATAGGTCTGGCTTAAGATATAACGCGCCTGGTCTATATTTCTCTGGTTATAGGATTGCGCCAGCCGGTCCTGAACATGAAACTGCGCTTTTGAAACCTCTTCTTCTTTTAATCCGTACTTTTCCAGGAATCTCTCAACCTGACGTCCGCGTGTTTCCATGACTGCCTGGAGTTCGGGCAGGTTATTCCCGGTTTCGGTATAGGCCATCGGCCAGACCGCCATATCGGATTTCACATTGCGTTCAGCAAGCCCTTTAACGGTGACATATTGGTCATAGCTGCGAAAACTTTTCAGCCCGTCATTAATTTTAACCCCGGCAAATCCGATTCCAAGTGCCAGGATAAGCAACGCCAAAACAAGGAAAGGTCCCTCTGCAGATTTCATGTCTTTGTCCTCCATGGTCTTTTTTTGCGCGGGAATTATGGCGATATTACGCCTTTATTTTTGTGCTTTAAAGACTTTAAAACCTTCAGCTTCTTCAAGTTTTTGAACAGTTTTAAACAAGCTGCCCAGTTCTTTTTCATAGGGCAAATGCGCATTGGCCACCATGTAAAGATCGCCGCCAGGCTTCAGGTGTGCCACCGCCGTCTTTATAAAAGCCAGGCCGATATCAGAATCTCTCTCTTTGCCGGTATGAAAAGGGGGATTCATAATAATGGTGTCGAACATGCCTAAATCAGGCGGGGCCGTTAAATCAGCATGAATAGTTTTTGCCTGCGGTATATTCTTTTTACACATCTCAAGCGCGCGGACATCGGCATCTATTGCTGTCACGGATTTTAGATTTTGATTTATGATGGCGCGGCTTAAATACCCGTAACCGCAACCAAAATCGGCAATATCACCGGCCAGATTATCCGGCAAATTTTGGATGAGTAATTTTGAACCTGCATCAATTTTATTCCAGCCAAAGATACCGGGCTGTGTCCACCAGCTTTGCCCATCCATCTCTATCTCACGCGGCGCAGCATCGTTAATCCATTCCTGAACTTTTTGTAGGTCAAAAGGTCCACTTGCCCAGACGACCCGTGCTTTATGTTTGGACAGGTTTTGCGGCGCACTGCCGAGTTCTTTCAACCACTTTTCAAGACGGCTGCCATTTGCATCATTCGCCGCGGCGGTAATTAAAACACCATCTTTTTCCAAAACCGAAGCCGCACGGGCAAGCATGCCCAGCGCCTCTTCCTTTTGTTTTGGCACAAGACACAAAGCAAGATTAAACGTCTGATCTTCAGGCGGATCGTTTAAAACCTCATACCCCTTTGCCCGAAGCGCCGCCGCCGGTCCGGCCCAGTGCTGAACACAGCTGATCTCTTCAAAATCTTTTAAATCCGGATAATCCAGCGCACCGAAAAAAACAGCGCGGCCTGTGCGTTCCAAAAGGCCATTTTCAAACGGTAAAAACAGGGTTTTTAAAGCTGGGTGATCCATGGTTTATGCATAACCCGCCCCGGCAGAAAATTGAAGGTTGAATTTACAGGAAAAGCACGGGATAAAGGCCCCCGTGACCGATATTGCTGACAATCATATTCCCTGCAAACCCCGCGGTAACCTGACCGAAGGGCCGCTACCCGCCCACCTGATCCGGCTGGCAGGCCCCATGACCTGGGGGATTTTAATGATTATCTCTTTCCAGCTCGTCGATACATTTTATGTTGCAATGCTGGGCACGGAAGCCCTGGCGGCTTTAACTTTTACCTTCCCACTAACCTTTTTCATTTTTTCTTTCATTATGGGATTCGGAATTGCAATGTCCTCGGTTGTTTCCCGCCTGATCGGGACAGGGGATGAAGATCTCGTCCGGCGTGTAACAACACAGGGGCTTTTCCTGGCCTTTTCCGTCGGACTAGCCCTGTCAGCCATCGGCCTTGTTTTAATGGATGATATTTTCCGCGCGATGGGCGCGCAGGAAGAACTGATCCCTTATATTCATGATTATATGTTGATCTGGTTTGCCGGCGCCGTCTGCGTAACTTTGCCGCTGGTCGGCAATGCTGCAATCCGCGCAACCGGGGATGCTGTTACACCGGCTTTTATTATGACGCTGGTTGCCCTGATCAATGTCGTTCTTGATCCTCTTTTGATTTTTGGCCTGTTTGGTTTTCCGAGGCTGGAACTGCAGGGCGCCGCGATTGCAACCGTTTTGGCCAACGGCATTGCCATGCTGGCCGGGCTCTACGTGATCTACGCCAAAAAATATCTTCTAAACCCGCACTATCTTTTAAACCTGAAAGAATTTGGAAACTCCGCAAAACGGATACTCTTTATCGCATTGCCAGCCGGGCTGACCAACGCCATTCAACCAGTTGTTAATGCCTTCGTCATTACCCTGCTGGCCACCAGCGGCCCGGAAATTGTCGCCGCGTTCGGGATCGTCAGCCGCGTTGAAGCGTTTGCCTTTGTCATCTTAATGGGACTGGCCGTCGGCATGGGCCCGATCATCGGCCAGAATTACGGCGCGCAGAATTATGAGCGCGTGCGTGAGACACTCTTTTTGGCCATTCGTTTCAGTGTCCTGTGGTCTGTCGGCACCGCCCTGGTGCTGGCCCTTGGCGGATCATTTATCGCCGGGCTGTTTTCAGATGATCAGAGCGTTATAAAAGCCGCGAGCCTGTTTTTCTGGATTGTTCCGCTTTCCTATGCGTTTTCCAACCTGCTGCGCGGCTGGGCCAGCGCTTTTAACGCCATGGGCAAACCGCAAATCTCTTTTGTTATGATTATCTTTGAACTGCTTGTCCTGATGCTGCCTGCCGTGTGGATCGGCTATAAGCTTGGCGGTGTCACCGGGCTGTTTTTTGCGATGGCCGCCGTGAATGTGATTTCAGGCCTCGTCGCCCATATCTGGGGAACGCGCCACTGCAAGCATTTTACGGCGGAACAATAAAATCCCGATCATTATGCCGTTTGTCAACACAAGTGACGCTGGGAACAGAACTGTTACAACCACGAAATGAGACAGAGCAAAAAGCGCGATTACATATTTTAATGCGCTCAGGATAAAAACATATAACGCATCATCAAAAGGTTTTTGCCAGCCTTTACGGAAGGTTGGAACAAATGCTGCCGCATCAATCACGGTAATTAATATGACCGACCAAAACGGGCTTTCTGTGATAACCCAAAGCGGTATGGCAGACAAAACCGCAAAGAAAATATACCAGTCACTTTTTGAAATATCGCGCTTGCCGCCTTTATAAAGGGCAAGCCCGGCAATGAAAAATGATATAAGACCGGAGGCTCCCAAGGTCCATGTGGCTGCACTCATACCGCCCTCGCCGTAAACCTGCGCGGCAAAGCCGATAAGCGTTAAAATACCCCATAAAAACCAGGAAAAAATATGCGGGCGGATGCTGCCCTGAAAGGTTTGCCATAGATAAGGCGCATAACTAATCAAAGCAACCGCAGTTGCGATGATACCCAGAATAAGAGGAATGTCATAAGCCACCCCCCAACCTAGGGGAAGAAGGCGGATTAATCAAACGTATAGGTCACAAAACTGCCAAGCATGACTTGCGTATCAGATTCGGTCACGGGACTATCGGCGGCATCGCCAACAAGTTGGCTGACCCGAGCAATCCCGTTTACCGACCAGTTTTCATTCAGTTTATAAACACCGAGCACATTGCCGGAGACGTCCTTAAAACCAGCTTCGGCATTATAACGCGCCAATCCCGCGCGGGAGCTGATGGACTGTGCATTGGTGATGCCGAAATAACTTTGCATGTAATTATCACTGGCCCAGGTCGTGCTGACCGACGGGCGGACAAAAAGTTTTTCGGATACAGGCACCGCATAACCCGCTTGCAAATCAATCGTCACACCATCATGGCTGTCATCCGTGAATCCCAGGTCCTGGGCGATGGTAATACTGGCATCTGCGCGTTGATGAGACACCTTGGCAAAGAGATGCGCCTCGATAGCTGGGTCAATATCCCCCAGCCCGTTCAGACGGTCGCCATCATCATCTTCCCGGCCGAAATCAGCACTCAGGCCAACGCCAAGATCAAGATTTTCGGTTTTAACCGCGCTGACCCGAAGCCCGTCAATAACGTTAAAGCGCACACGGTCTTTATAGCCCACATCCACAAAGGGCAGTGCGCGCACTTCATATTCATCGCTGCCTTCATATTCCGGCGCAAACAGCGCCCCGCCGCCAATTGTTACATCCCAGTCCCCGGCTTTTTCATCCTTGGAAACATGGACGTTTGGCGCGGTTTTATAATTCTGCGCCTGCGCGGCCAAAGACGTGCTTAGCACAAGACAAAAGCCAAGAAGAGTGGAACAGGATAAACGGGTGAGCATGCTTTCAGACCTCCAGAATCTGTATATTCCGATGCGGGAAAAATAATCTTTGGATAAGATGTAAAACACGTAAAAACTATTTCAAGTCCTTTCTATGCATTATTCTCTTCCCTTTTACCGCCAAACCCTCTATTCCATGCCCCATGACACATATCAATCTGCGTAATATTGCGATTATCGCCCATGTTGATCACGGCAAAACGACCCTGATTGACAGTTTGATGAAACAAAGCGGCATGTTCCGCGACAATCAAAAGGTCGATGAGCGGCTGATGGATTCCGGCGATCTGGAGAAAGAGCGCGGCATTACCATTCTCGCTAAACCAACCTCGATCCAGTGGGAAGGGACGCGGATTAATATTATCGACACGCCCGGCCACGCCGATTTTGGCGGCGAGGTAGAGCGCGTGTTGCATATGGCAGACGGGGTGATTTTGCTGACCGATGCCGCGGAAGGACCGATGCCGCAAACCAAGTTCGTTTTGGGCAAAGCCCTCAAGCAAGGCCTGCGCCCGATTGTGATTATTAATAAGATTGACCGCCCAGATGGCCGCCCCGAAGAGGTTGTTGATGAAGTGTTTGACCTGTTTGTCTCTCTCGATGCCAATGATGCACAGCTTGATTTCCCGATCCTGTACGCATCCGGCCGGGACGGCTGGTGCGTACGCGATCTTGAAAATGATCCGCGCGAAAATCTGCACCCGTTACTGGATCTTATTTTGGACCATGTCCCCGCGCCGAACGTACAGGAAGGCAAGCCGTTCGCGATGCTGGCCACGCTTTTGGATTCCGATCCATTCTTAGGGCGCTGCCTGACAGGCCGGGTTGTCCATGGCTCTGCCAAGGTAAATGATACGGTCAAAGCCATCAATCTGGATGGTGATCTGGTTGAAAATGGCCGCCTGACAAAACTTTTGATGTTTGAAGGCACGGAGCGCGTGCCGGTTGAGGAAGTCCATGCCGGGGACATTATCTGCATTGCCGGCCTGACCAAGACCTCGGTGGCCGATACAATTTGCGATCCGGCAGAAAGTGCGCCGATTGCCTCGACCCCTATCGATCCGCCGACGATGGCGGTGACAATCAGCGTGAACGATTCCCCATTCGCCGGACGCGAAGGCAAGAAAGTCACCTCGACCATGATCCGCGAGCGGCTTCTGGCCGAAGCGGAAACCAATGTCGCCATCACCTTTAAGGAAAGCGCGGATAAAGACTCCTTTGAAATTGGCGGACGCGGGGAATTACAACTCGGCGTTCTGATTGAAACCATGCGCCGCGAAGGATTTGAACTCACCGTCTCCCGCCCGAAAGTTCTCTTTAAAGAAGAAGACGGGCAAAAACTGGAACCGATTGAAGAAGTCATTATTGATGTGGATGAGGAATTTTCTTCTTCCGTTGTTGATGCGATGAATAAGCGTAAAGCAGAGATGGTCGATATGCGTAGCTCCGGCGCCGGTAAAACGCGGATTATTTTTCATGCCCCCTCACGCGGGCTGATCGGATATCAAAGCCGCTTTTTGACCCAAACACGTGGCACGGGCGTGATGAACCGCCTCTATCACTCTTACGCGCCATATAAAGGCGATGTGCCCCAACGCAGAAACGGCGCACTGATTTCAACGGAAACGGGCACAGCCGTCGCTTACGCGATTTTCAACCTGCAGGATCGCGGCATCATGTTCATTGAACACCAGACCCCGGTCTATCAGGGCATGATTGTCGGCGAACATAGCCGCGATAACGATCTTGAAGTAAATGTTTTAAAGGGTAAAAAGCTCACGAATGTCCGCGCAAGCGGCACGGATGATGCAGTCACATTAACGCCGCCACGTAAAATGAGCCTTGAGGAAATGATGGCTTATATCAATGAGGATGAGCTTTTGGAAGTCACACCGGAAAACTTACGCCTGCGCAAAAAATATCTTTGCCCGCATGAACGCAAAAAAGCCTCCCGCGCGGCCTGATTATTCTGCACGGTCGATTTTTTCGATGTCATAGCCGGAATAGGAAACGATTTCTTCGATCCTTTCATCGCTGAGCTCCTGCCCGTCTTTGAGATTAATCGTCACTGTTTTACCGTCGAGATCGATTTTAATAGCCTCAACCGCCTCTTCCTTGCCAAATAATTTTTCTAAAGAGCGCGCACAAAAATCACAGACCATACCATCCACATGCGCAGTCACGACACCGCCGGCAGCAAAAGCCGGCCCGGTTATGATAACCATTGCCAGGGTTAAAACTATTTTTCTCATCTTCTTCCCTTTCAGTACCTTATAACGTAATTCAATAATATGTCGCCATTGTCACTAATCCCGGCTTCACCGAGATGCACATCTTTAAACATTCGTACCAAAGGCGTAAAAGTTACAGGGTCGGAACGTTCCGGGTTATGATCAACCTGTAACATAATCCAGGTATGAAGATCGCCATAATCCCCGATATAGGGCGCAATCCCGACCCGCGCTTTTTGCGTAAAAAAGTCAGCGATATCTCCCGCTTCCGTATAGCGGTTCTCATAAGACGTAAAGAACCTGCGATTCTCCCAATCCAGCGCAATGCCTGTAAAAGCGGCGGCGTCTTTTTCATGGTCAAACGCCCCGGCATCACTATAAGCGATGCCGACTCCTGATTTCAGATAGAAATTGGCCTGGCTGTCCTTATTGTTCCAGCGTTTTAGCAAATTATTCATCTGCAATGCATTAATGGTGAAATCTCTATCTCGCCAATATTCAAGCTTATAGCCAAGAGAGGTTTTTGCCGTCGGGGAATAATGCAAATGTAAAGAATGTTTATCCGCATCATTCATCGACATCGCGGTGATCCCGCCCGGATAGGAAACAGGCCGCGCCTGCACAGGCATTGTAAAAATAATCAGGCCAATTGTTAAAAGAAACAGTTTCATTTTAATGATCTTTTGATTTTCGTAAGAATTTAAAATTTAAATACAAAATCAGAGAAAAAACAAGAATCTGCACTAAAGGCGGAAACGGGCCATAACGAAAATTATCTTTTATGGTCGGATAGAAAAATCCAAATGTATTTTTTCTGGCCTGATATAAATCATTTGGATCAAAATACATAAAAGATAAAAGATATAAAACCAATACAGGCACAAAGAAATAAGCGGATAAAAAATAAGCAAGAATTTTGATGCCCGAATTTTTTACATGTTGATTATATTTTATAATGTGAAAAGCAATGCCATCACGTATTACAAATAAAGCAAGCGTTGTACACGCAAAAACCAGCCGGATGAAAAGCTCATGATTTTCCACATGGGTCGCATAAAAATAAATCATAAACAGATAAATCAGGATAAGCTGGAAGACATTCATTAACCAGGCAGGAAAATTATAAAAAGTATGATTAAGGCTCCTGGTTTTTAAACCATAAAGAAACCATTTATATTTTTCTATATTTCCAGCCTCTTTCGCAAAAGTGACATACAATAAAACAAGCGTGATTAAAAAACTTGTAAAAATAAAGTACAGGCCATGCTGTGTTACAGGAAAGAAAAACTGAATTGCGCCTGTCAATATAGCTATTAACAGCGTGGATACGATGCCCCATCTGAAAATATTGTATTTCATGCGAATATTATAAGGGAGACAAGACTATATTTTGTTATAATTTTTATACCACTCAACAAATTTATCTATGCCCTCTTCAAGGGATGTTTTCGGGGTAAATCCTGTCAACTTTTGCAGCGCGTCGATATTGGCATAGGTTTCTTCAACATCACCGGGCTGGAGCGGTAAAAAATTCTTTTCTGCGGTCCGTCCGATTTTATTTTCAAGCATTGATATCATATCCATCAGTTTAACAGGCTCGTTATTACCGATATTATAAAGTGCGTACGGCGCATAAGAAGAAGATGGGTCCGGGCTCATCTTATCCCAGCCCGGATTTGATTTGGCAGGATTGTCGATCAATCCCATCATGCCGCCCACGATATCATCAATATAGGTAAAATCACGCAGCATATTGCCGTTGTTAAAGACATCGATCGGCTTGCCTTCAAAAATAGCTTTGGTGAAAATATACATCGCCATATCCGGGCGACCCCACGGCCCATACACGGTGAAAAAGCGCAATCCCGTACACGGCACACCGTAAAGATGCGCATAAGTATGCGCCATAAGTTCATTTGATTTCTTGGTTGCAGCATATAGGCTGACCGGGTGATCGACATTATCTTCAACAGCAAAAGGCATTTTGCCGTTCGCCCCGTAAACAGAAGACGAAGAGGCATAGATCAGGTTTGGTGTTTCGTGATGACGGCAACATTCAAGAATATTTAAAAACCCGTCAATGTTTGAGCGCATATAAGAGCGCGGATGCGTGAGCGAATAGCGCACACCGGCCTGCGCAGCGAGATTAATCACAACGTCTGGCGTAAAGTCTTCAAAAGCTTTTTCAACAGCGCCCTGATCGGCAAGATCAGCGCGAATAAATGAAAAGTTATTATCGTATCTTTCGAGTTTTTTCAGGCGCGCTTCTTTAAGTCGCACATCGTAATAATCATTGACACAATCAAAGCCGAGCACCTCATGCCCGTCCGCACAAAGTCTTTCGGCCATGTGATAGCCGATAAAACCTGCCGTGCCTGTCACAAGGATTCGTTTGCTCATTTAAAGGCTCCAATAAAGATAATCTTTATACTCTTCGGGAGAAAGGATGGATTTAACGTCAATGACAATCCCGCCCTTTTTAACCAGCCCCCGGATCGTGCCTTCTTCCCGCTCAAGATAGGCTTTATGCGGTACAGCCAGGATGACAACATCCAGATCACTCATTTCTTCGAGTTCATTCAAAGAAACACCATATTCTGCCATAGCCTCGTCCTTATCCGCCAAAGGATCATGGATCAGCGGCCGAACCCCGTCTTTTTGTAAAGCGTCCAGAATATCCGGAACTTTTGAATTGCGCAGATCCGGAACATTTTCTTTAAAGGTCAGGCCGAGAATACCAACCTTTGCTTTTTGTGGAAGAATTCCCTGTGCCGTTAAAAGCTTTTCGACTTTGTTTGCAACAAAAGCGCCCATGCCGTCATTAATCCGGCGTCCGGCGAGAATGACTTCGGCGTGATACCCTGTTTTGGCCGCGCAGGTTGTCAGGTAATACGGGTCAACACCGATACAGTGACCGCCAACAAGGCCCGGCGTAAAAGGCAGGAAATTCCATTTCGTCCCGGCAGCTTCCAGTACATCTTTTGTCCGGATATCCAGCCGGTCAAAAATAATGGACAGCTCATTCATCAGCGCAATATTAAGATCCCGCTGAATATTCTCAATCACCTTGGCGCTTTCAGCAACTTTAATAGACGGCGCTTTGTGAAGGCCCGCGTCAATCACCGCGCCATAAACATGAGACACTCGCTCCAGCGTTTCTTTATCTTCACCGGAAACAACTTTGATGATCTTTTCAATCGTGTGTTCTTTGTCGCCGGGATTAATCCGCTCCGGGGAATAACCAAGTTTAAAATCTTCGCTTTGTTTGAGATTGCTGGCCGCTGCCAAAGCCGGACCGCAGACATCTTCCGTTACGCCCGGATAGACCGTGGATTCAAAAACAACTACATCCCCTTTTTTCAAAGCGCTGCCGACTGTTTTTGACGCCGCTAAAAGAGGCGATAAATCCGGCTGCTTATTCTCATCAATCGGGGTTGGGACAGAGACGATGTAAAAAGTGCTCTCTTTTAAATCTTCAAGATCTGCCGTGAATTTCAAACCGGTTGATTTGAGCTGCGCCGGATCAGCCTCATTGGTTTCATCTTCGCCGCTTTGAAGCGCTTTGATCCGGGCTTCATTAATATCAAAACCCAGCACATCATCAAACTTCTCCGCCAGCGCCAGTGCGAGCGGTAAACCGACATATCCAAGACCAATAATGGCAATCTTTTCAGTCATTTGTCCTTCCTTAAGGGCTTTTCAGCCCCGCAAAGGGATACGCTACTTTTGCCCTGCTTGCAAGGCTTCCCGAAGCCCACCGGCCCGTGTAGTATGGGTCTTTGCTTAATATTTTTGGGAGAAATCCTCTATGTGCGGCATTAGCGGGCTTTATGCCCCCGATAAAGATCTCGGACAAGCAGAGATTCAGGCTCTGGCCACGCGCATGGCCGATTGCATCGCCCATCGCGGCCCCGATGATGAAGGCCACTGGGTTTCCAGCGAAAACGGCATTGCGCTCAGCCAGCGCCGGCTGGCCATTGTTGATCTCTCCCCGCTTGGTCATCAGCCGATGATTTCCGCGGATGAACGTTATATCCTGACCTATAATGGGGAAATTTATAATTTTCAGGAACTTCGGCAAACCCTCGAGGCTCGTGGCCACCAGTTTAAAGGTCATTCAGATACCGAAGTGCTGCTGGCCGTGATCCAGTATGACGGGTTTGAAAAAGCCCTTTCCAAAATTGCGGGCATGTTTGCCATTGCCCTATGGGATCAGAAAACGAAAACCCTGTCTTTTGCCCGCGACCATCTGGGTAAAAAACCGCTTTATTTTGGCTGGGCCGGAAAACTCTTCGCTTTTGCTTCAGAGCTCAAAGCGATTGCCGCCCTGCCCGGATTTGAAAAGAGAGTAAACCGCGGCGCGCTAACCCTTTATACGCGGCACAACTACGTTCCCGCGCCGTATACGATTTATGAAGGAATTTATAAGTTAGAGCCGGGAAGTTTTATCACCTTTGACTGCACGAAGGCTTTGCCGCGGGGAAGTGCTCTTTTAGACGGCGTTCAAAAATTCTGGTCGGTGAAAGAAATTGCAGGTAAAGGACAAAATAATCTTTTCAATGGTGATTTTGAACAGGCAGCAGACGAACTTGATACGCTCTTAAGAAAAGCAACCGCGCAGCGCATGATCGCCGATGTACCTTTAGGGGCGTTCCTGTCCGGCGGAATTGATTCTTCTCTTGTTGTTGCCTTGATGCAGGCACAAAGTGATCAGAAGGTGAAAACCTATTCGATCGGATTTGAAGAAGCAGCCTTTAATGAAAGCGAACACGCAAAGGCCGTCGCCGGCCATCTGGGAACAGATCACACGACTTTTTTTGTGACCGCCGATGAAACACGGGACGTTATTCCGCGCCCTGCCGAAATTTACGATGAACCCTTTGCCGATATGTCGCACATTCCGACTTGGCATGTGTCACTTCCTGCCGCGCCAG
>JANQIB010000064.1 GCA_028282385.1 Alphaproteobacteria bacterium | reverse complement strand
CCGTCAGAGTTTTTCAGCGTGTTTTCATGACGGATTTCAACTTTTCCGTCCATTGCCGCTTCGTAGGAAGATTTCTCAGCCCCGCGCTGCGCTGCGCCCCCAATATGGAAGGTCCGCATGGTCAGCTGTGTCCCAGGCTCCCCGATTGACTGGGCCGCCATCACACCGACCGCTTCGCCCATATTCACAGGCGTTCCGCGGGCCAGATCACGACCGTAACATTTGGCGCAAACCCCGCCGCGTGTTTCACAAGTCAGGGCGGACCGGACTTTGACCGTATCAACACCGGCTGTTTCGATCGCTTCGGATGTGACCTCATCAATCAACTCACCATCTTTCACAATCACTTTACCGGAAAGCGGGTCTTTGATATCGCCCTGCGCCGTCCGGCCAAGAATACGCTCGGCCAGAGAGACAACAACATCTGCGCCATTCATCACCGCGCCAAGTGTAATCCCGTCTTCCGTGCCGCAATCATCTTCAATGATGACCGCATCCTGCGCCACGTCAACAAGACGGCGGGTCAGGTACCCGGAGTTGGCGGTCTTCAGCGCCGTATCGGCCAGACCTTTCCGCGCGCCGTGCGTGGAGTTAAAGTATTCCAGCACCGACAGACCTTCTTTAAAGTTAGAGGTAATCGGCGTTTCGATGATTTCGCCTGACGGCTTGGCCATCAGACCACGCATCCCGGCCAGCTGACGGATCTGCGCTGCAGAACCCCGCGCCCCGGAATGGGCCATCATGTAAACGCTGTTCAAACCAACTTCATCGACGTTAGAGATATGACCCATCATTGCATCAGCCACATCGTCAGTGGCTTTCGACCAGATATCGACAACCTTGTTGTATTTCTCACCTTGCGTGATCAAACCATCCATATATTGCTGCTCATATTCAGCGACTTTTGATTTGGCTTCATCAACCAGCTTTTCTTTTTCTTTCGGAATAATCAGATCGGATTTCCCGAAGGATAAACCGGCGGTACAGGCCTGACGGAAGCCAAGCTTCATAATCCGGTCACAGAAAATGACGGTCTCTTTCTGACCGCAGTGACGGTAAACCGTATCGATCATGTTCGTCAGTTCTTTCTTGGTCAGAACGCGGTTGATCACATCAAACGGCACATTTGGATGACGCGGCAAGTGCTCGGACAAAATCATCCGCCCGGCTGTCGACTCAACAAGCGTTTGGATTTTATTGCCGTCTTCATCAACCGTGTGATAACGGCATTTGATCTTTGCGTGAAGGGATAGGTGACCCTCTGTAATTGCATGCTGGATTTCACCAGGGCCGCGGAAGATCATGCCTTCACCCGGCTCCCCATCCAGTGCAATGGTCAGGTAATACAGACCCAGAACAATATCCTGGGACGGCACAATAATCGGCTTCCCGTTCGCAGGCGAGAGGATGTTATTGGTCGACATCATCAGGCAGCGCGCTTCGAGCTGGGATTCAATCGACAGCGGCACGTGAACAGCCATCTGGTCGCCGTCAAAGTCGGCGTTAAAGGCTGTACAGACAAGTGGGTGCAGCTGGATTGCTTTCCCTTCAATCAGTACCGGTTCAAAGGCCTGAATGCCCAGACGGTGAAGTGTCGGCGCGCGGTTCAGGAGAACCGGGTGCTCGCGGATGACTTCTTCCAGAATATCCCAGACTTCCGGACGTTCTTTTTCAACCATCTTCTTGGCAGCCTTGACCGTGTTGGCCAGACCGTAAATTTCAAGCTTGTGATAGATAAACGGCTTGAAGAGTTCGAGCGCCATTTTCTTCGGCAAACCGCATTGATGAAGTTTCAGCTCAGGCCCAACCACGATCACGGAACGGCCGGAATAATCGACACGTTTTCCGAGAAGGTTTTGACGGAAACGCCCTTGTTTCCCTTTGAGCATATCAGAGAGGGATTTCAGCGGGCGTTTATTCGCCCCTGTAATCACGCGGCCGCGGCGGCCATTATCAAACAGTGCATCCACCGCTTCCTGCAACATCCGCTTTTCGTTGCGGATAATAATGTCCGGTGCGCGCAGTTCCATCAGGCGCTTCAGACGGTTATTCCGGTTAATCACCCGGCGGTAAAGATCGTTCAGATCAGACGTTGCAAAACGTCCCCCATCCAGCGGGACAAGCGGGCGCAGTTCCGGCGGCAGAACCGGCACAACATCAAGGATCATCCATTCCGGACGCGTCCCGGATGAGATGAAAGCTTCCAGAAGCTTTACACGCTTCACAAGTTTTTTGCGTTTTGCTTCGGAACCAGTCTCACGAAGCTGTTCTTCGGCATCCGCAAGCGCTTCTTCGAGCTCGACCGTTTGCAGAATTTCTTTCAGCGCTTCAGCGCCAATCCCGGCGCGGAAATTTTCTTCACCGTACTCATCTTGCGCATTCAGATATTCTTCTTCCGAGAGAACCTGAAGCGGCTTGAGCGGCGTCATGCCCGGCTCAATAATAATATACGCTTCAAAGTACAGAACCTTTTCCAGCTCTTTCAGCGTCATGTCGAGCATCAAACCGATCCGGGACGGCAGGGATTTGAGGAACCAGATATGCGCAACCGGGCTGGCCAGTTCGATATGCCCCATACGCTCCCGGCGGACTTTTGTCAGCGTGACTTCCACGCCGCATTTTTCACAAATGATCCCTTTATATTTCATGCGCTTATACTTGCCGCACAGACATTCATAGTCCTTGACGGGACCGAAGATCCGCGCACAGAACAGGCCGTCGCGCTCCGGCTTAAAAGTCCGGTAGTTGATCGTTTCAGGCTTTTTGACCTCACCAAACGACCAGGACAGGATTTGCTCCGGAGAAGCAATCGCAATCCGGATACTGTCGAAACTTTGTGGCCCTTGTGGCTGGCCGAATAAGTTCATCAATTCATTCATTTTTCTATACCTTCCAGATCAACTAATTAATTGTTTCAAGGTTATAAGCCCAACCTACATTCGATAATCTTTGAACTCCGGCTACAAAAATTGGCCCGGACCCAAAATCTGCATCTATCGTTTTTACATCAAAATGTAAGATATGAGGATTTTCCTCACCAATATCATTACCCTCTTTATCTTCGAAAAAACTGCCGCTCAGAACATCAAAATCGGTATCTGTCACACGATCTCTAAAAAAATCACGTAGCGCAGGCATGTTCTTCAAAACATCTTCAGATAAAATATCTCTATATGCCTCCCATACAGGAAGATCCGCAGGATCAGATAAACGGACAATATCTTCATAAACACCTCTGGTACATTCCAGAAGCATTCTATGCGCATTACTGGCAGCAAAACTGGTGCCGCGAGCTTTTATGCATAGATTGCGGGCATCTGAAACCGCTTTATTAAAAGTACTTATATGCATTATCGCGTCCCGCTTTGCTTCATATTGATGTTCATTTTCTACCGTCCTTTTAAATTTATTCCTTTAGATAACGGGTTCACCGTATCCAGATTCTGTTGCTTTAACATGTCCCCTGAAACGTGCAGCTCCTTCGGGATTATCGCTAAAGTTGATCACGCTATACATACCGCCCCCCTCTCCGGTAATCGGATGAGGTGAGGTGAAAACATTACCCCCTATAACACCGCCAAAGCTCTCAATCAGCGGTGTAAGCGGCCGAACAAGAGCTGGAGAAACCGGAACCAAATCCAGCCTCACCGACTTCGCCTTTTTCCCAAAGAGTGCTTTTAAAAACCTCATACTTATCTTGTTCCGCTTTGTTTCATATCGACATTGAGGCCGAGGGCCTTGAGTTCTTTCGTCAGAACATTAAAGCTTTCCGGCACACCAATTTCAAAATTATCTTCGCCGCGGACAATCGCTTCATAGACTTTCGAACGCCCGGCCACGTCATCCGATTTGACCGTCAGCAGTTCCTGCAGCGTGTACGCCGCGCCGTAAGCCTGCAGCGCCCAGACTTCCATCTCCCCGAAGCGCTGCCCCCCGAACTGAGCTTTACCGCCGAGTGGTTGCTGCGTGACAAGAGAGTACGGACCGGTGGACCGGGCGTGAATCTTGTCGTCGACCAGGTGGTGCAGCTTGAGGATGTACATGTAGCCGACCGTCACCGGGTACGGGAACGGCTCACCCGACCGGCCGTCGTAGAGCACCGCCTTACCGTCGGCATCG
>JANQIB010000045.1 GCA_028282385.1 Alphaproteobacteria bacterium | reverse complement strand
TCGTCAGGATTAACCGTTGCGCCCGCCCAGATCCGGATGCCCGGCGGCGCGGCGCGGTAACCGTTAATGTCGTAAGCGGCCTCTTCTTCTTCCAAAAGTTTGACCATGGATTTAACGAACGCACTTTGATCCTCTTCACTCTTGGCCGCAAAATCCGGATCAACAATTTTCAGACAAATTGATGTATAGGAATGTGTGGTTTCCTCTTCAGCCAGGAATTCAATCCAGTCCGTTTTTTGAACCCAGTCTTTGACCGCTTCATAACTGGCCTTGCTGCGGGCGATTGTTTCTTGTTGTCCGCCGATCGATGCGACCCATTTCAGCGCATCAAGACAATCTTCTGTTGCCAGCATGGACGGTGTATTTAAAGTCGCTCCTTTAAAAGCGCCTTCGATCAGTTTGCCACCTTTGGTCAGGCGGAAAATTTTTGGCAAGCCGCGATCCGGCGTAAAGCTTTCCAGACGCTCAACTGCGCGCGGACTTAAAACCAACATCCCGTGCGCGGCTTCCGAGCCCAAAACCTTCTGCCAGCTCCAGGTTACAACATCGAGTTTTTCCCACGGCAGGTCATAAGCAAACACCGCCGAGGTCGCATCACAAATTGTCAGGCCCTGGCGATCATCCTTAATCCAGTCGCCGTTTGGCACACGTACACCGGATGTTGTTCCATTCCAGGTGAAAACAACATCACGGTCTGTATCAACTTCAGATAAATCAGGCAGCTGGCCATAATCTGCCTTGAAGTAACGCACGTCCTCCAGTTTGAGTTGGCTTTCGACATCTTTACACCAGTCAAGACCAAAACTTTCCCAGCCCAGCATATCCACACCGCGCGCGCCCAATAAATTCCACATTGCCATTTCGACGGCGCCCGTATCAGAGGCCGGCACAATTGCGCAGCGATACCCCTCCGGCAGGCCAAGCAATTCAACATGACGATCAATCACTTCTTTCAGCTTTTCCTTTCCGCCGGCCGCACGGTGAGAGCGAGATAAGTATGCATCTTTTAAAGCGGCCTCAGGGCTCCAGCCCGGACGCTTGGCACACGGGCCACTGGAAAAATAAGGATTAGACGGTTTTGTAGTCGGCTTACTCATTGTGCTGTCCTTAAAAAAGAAAAAGAATTTAACGAAGCCATAAAAAATTCTGGCCAAATAGTCCAGATATTTATTTTAAAGACGCAAGAATTTAACAGGGATTAGCACGTATATATGAATCCAAAAATGATTCCAGCTGTTTAAATTCTTCACCAGACATAAGATGTGAGTTACCTACTTTTTCGATATCGATTCCTCTAATTTGTTCCAAGAACGCTTCCGGGGAATTTATAAGGGTTTTTCTTCTTTGACACGTCGGATTACAAAAAATAACAGTTAAGGCACCCTCTTTCTTTTCGTCCTGGCCGGCAGATGATGCCTTTTTAAAAATGGTACAAATCTTTGGATATTGGATGTTGTCATTACCGATCACCAAAACACTGACATCATCATTCTCAAATTGGTCCGTTATACTTAAGGCAAAAATACGCGTCAGCCCTACGGCCAAATCACTGTCTTCGGGATATGAACGGATCTGCCCTGCCCGTGCACAGGACCAATCCAACATCTCCTGCCGAAGGGTCCAGTCTGCATGTTCTTCAACATATTTGTCTTCCTGCAAATTGATTTCTGAATCAGACCATGTATCAAAATAAACAGCCCGACGCATAAGAGTAGCTGTATCTTCATCCGAAAGCACGCCCTGTTCCCAATATGTACGGATTTCAGAAAACAGGTTTTTAAAAGTATCTGGTTGTTTATTTCTTTTTTCAGCATAACTATAAATCAGCAGGTTCATTTTCTGAGCCAGATCCAGCGTCCCTGCCTCATGTAATGTGTGAGCTTTCTTTTGAATTCTAGAAAACGGTTCCTCAGACAAATACGCATAACCATCAAAGTAGAGATCGTCTATTCCTCCTATAAAATCGCACACCGTCATTTTATTTTGTGATACGGCCTCCCAAAGAAGATCTTCTATTGCTTCTTTTTCCTGGGTGATTTTTTTTTCAGACAACAAAGAACAAGCTGTCCGGAGTTTTCGCGAAGCAACATCTCTGATGCCTATATTGCCCATTTGATATTCATGGTCTAGATACGCATTAATGTGATCATAGGCCATTTGCCGATAACCAAAGGCATTTTCAGGCAAAGTTTCAGCGGCCTTGCGCATATAGGATGCTGCTTCGTAAGCTGGAGAGAAATTGATAAATCCTGCTCCTCCCTGCCTCGCTATTGCTCCGCCGCTTCCCTTATAATTCTCACTTTTAGCCGCCTGTTCCCAGATCCGAAAACATTCTTTTAGGGCTTTAAACTGTTCTTCCTCAGATGTATTTCCGAAGACATCTCTAAAAACTGTTTCTAAACTGGAAAATGCGTTCTCTGCAGATATTTCTCCTGCTGATAATTCCCTGCCAATCTCTTCTATCTGGGGCAGCCAATCTCTTTCTGAAACAGGTTCAGGAGGAAGGGCAGGGCGAGAACGGAATAGAGATTGTATTGATAACATGGTTACTCCTTAACTTTAGGAAAAAACTTAATCATCTTACAAATATTCTACTTTATGTCAACGCAACCAGTTTTTATATGCTAGTCTTCTGCAATGTGTCTTGTTATACAAACGCCATGACCAAGCTCTCTGTCAATTTGAATAAGGTTGCGCTTTTGCGAAACCAGCGGGATATCGGCTACCCGGATGTGATTGAACATGCCCGGATTGTACTGGATGCGGGCGCGCACGGCGTGACGGCTCACCCGCGTCCGGATGAACGCCATATCCGCCGGCAGGACATCAAAGATCTCTCCGCGTTTTTACAAGATCGCGGTGATAAGGCCGTAGAGTTTAATATTGAAGGCTACCCGTCTGATGATTTTCTGGAGCTGGTTTTAAATACGCCCTGTGACCAGGTGACTTTAGTCCCTGATGATCCTGCGCAAAGAACATCCGACCATGGCTGGGATGCGACACGACATAAGGTGATGTTGCAGGAAACCATTCAGACCCTGACAAATGCAGGCCGCCGCGTGTCCCTTTTTATTGACCCGGATCCTGAGATGGCCAAAGAAGCCGCACAGGTCGGCGCCGAGCGGATTGAGCTTTATACCGGCCCGTACGCGTTCGGGGACACTAAACTGGAGTCTTATCAGCAAACAGCTAAAGCCGCCCTGGAAGCAGGCCTTGCAGTCAATGCCGGGCATGACCTGAACCTTGATAATCTGGCCCGCTTTATCGCCGCGATTCCCGAAACGGCAGAAGTTTCAATCGGCCATGCCATCACGGCAGATGCCCTGCTTTATGGCTGGAATGGCGCAGTTGCCGCTTACCTAAGTGCAATAGAGTATGGTAAAAAGGAAGCTGCAGCTACAAACGGTAACAAAGCCGCATAACATGGACTTCACTCTTACGTTAATTGCCTCTGATAAACCCCTGACTGCCGGACATCTGGCGGGGGTGGAACGCTATCTTGATACGCAAGGGCTGAGCATGGGATCCCCCGACTGGCTTGAGCCTCATAAGGCCGCGGACCTGCCGGTCTCTGACTGTTTACGTCATGACCAGATGCAGGTCCTCTGGGACGCTCTGGCGGTTGATAGGATCGATATTCTTTGTACGCGTACGGACAGCCGGCGTAAACAACTGCTGCTGGCCGATATGGATTCAACCATTGTCACCAGCGAAACCCTCGACGAGCTTGCCGCCGCTGCCGGTATTGGCGAGAAAGTCGCAGAGATCACCACCCGCGCAATGAATGGGGAGCTTGATTTTGAAGGCGCTTTAAAAGAGCGGGTTGGGCTTCTTGAAGACCTGCCGGCAGAAACACTTGAGGAAACACTGGCAAAAACCGAAATCTCCGAAGGGGCAGAGACTCTGGTAAAAACAATGCGTAGCTATGGGGCCACCTGTGTCCTTGTGTCCGGCGGTT
>JANQIB010000141.1 GCA_028282385.1 Alphaproteobacteria bacterium | reverse complement strand
TTTTTACCCGCCTCGCTACTGAGTTTTTGCACAGTGGCATCGCCGGGACGCGCCGTGCCGGTCGCAGGCAGGCCGTGATCGCTTTGGAATTTTTTCAGCGCTTCAAAAACCCCGCGGTCGGGAATGCCCGTGATCCCGGTTTTCTCATAAGGTTGATAATAGCCCAGACGGTTGAGCGCCTTTTTAACCTGGCGCACGTCAAATTCGTCCACGGCAGAATTGGCCGTGAACGGCTTATTCAGTTTAATCTTCATGATTATGTCCTTTGGAATTGGCAATAAAAAACCCTGCTTCGCCAAGGCTTCGCAGGGGGCAGACGCATTTGTCCTGTTGATAGAAGGAATATTATCCTAATTTAGAGAGGCATGCAAGGGGTTTTTGTAAAACTACTAAAATTCTTCCGGGACCTTTATATCGAATATGTCAGCAGTATTTTTCAGCTTATCGATTAGCCCTTTACTCAGAGGGATACCGTTTTCAAGACGTTCTTTATAGGTTGATTTTGACCGGTCACCGGCAAGGCGTACGCATGTGCCGGGTGAAATCGGCTCCGCGGTGCGGATAAAGTCGATAAATTTTTCGGCTTGCGTACGCATATGATTAAGTCCACAAAACTGCGCCGGGTTCCAGAGTGTGATAATAACATTGCTGACAGCTTCGCCGACTTCACCTGCGGGAGAGGTTAAGCCGCCTGATAATCCTGCGCTCATCATTTCGACGATCATCGACAATCCAAATCCTTTATAGCCTTGCACCCCACCCATCGGTAAGATTGTGCCGCCATCGAAAAAAGCATGTGGGTCTGTAGTGAGAATACCGTTCACGTCCTGAAGCACACCTTCCGGAGCTTGTGCATCTGCGGCGCGGGCAACGCTCAGTTTGCCGATCGCAACTGCGCTGGTGGACATATCCAAGCTAAAAATATCTTCGTTCGAAAGCGGAATACCAAATGCAATTGGGTTGGTGCTGGTGCAGGCAGTTTTAGTTCCTGGCGGGGCGACTGCCAATACCGTGCCGTTATCGTTGTTCATGATCATGGCAATGCGCCCGCGACGGGCCGCATATTCGGACCATTCGCCAAGCCGTCCGGTATGGCCGATATTCCGGACGGCAGCGCAGACGATTCCCTGATCTTTCGATTTTTCAATCAGATGATCGAGGATACGCGGCATCTGTACCTGTCCAAGCCCGATATCTGCATCAATCACACAGCTTGCAGGACTGTCTTTTTCAAAAATGAGCTGCGCGCCGCTTTTGACAACATTGCGCTTACGCATGTCGATATATTGAGGTACGCGGATGATACCGTGCGAATCATGTCCGTAGAGGTTTGAGAGAATAAGGCTTTTGGCTGTAATATCAGATTCTTCGGATGTAAATCCATCTGCCTGAAGAAGCGCGGTGGCAAACTCTTCAAGCGTCACAGAGTCTATACGGATATCTTCCATTTACCCCCGCAGGGTTGCGCCGGTTTTGGACGCAACGGCATCAACGATTTTTTTGCCGATGCCTTCAATTTCAGAATCGGTGAGGGTTTGCTCTTTCGGTTGCAGTGTTACGGCTATGGCGACAGATTTTTTACCGTCTTCCACACCCTTGCCCTGGTAAATATCAAAGACACTGACATCCGTGATCAGATTTTTCTCCGCGCCTTTGGCCGCGCGGATAATCGCATCGGCTTCGACATGTTCATCGACAAGAAAAGCAAAGTCCCGCGAGAGTGGTTGCAGATCTGACGCATTCAAAAGCGGGCGTGACGTGCCTTTATTTTTGGCGTCCGGAATATTATCCAGAAAGACTTCAAAACCGGAGACAGGGGCATCAATATCCATCTCTTCGAGCACGGAAGGGTGAATTTCCCCAAAAGTGGCGAGCACGTTTTTACCAAGGCGCAAAGAGGCTGAGCGGCCCGGATGGTAATGATCCGGGGCATCGCGCGTGACTTGTAAATTTCCAGCCGGGGCGCCGGCGGCTTCAAGCGCGGCAATGGCATCGGCTTTGACATCATAAAGATCAACCGGACGTGCGCTTTCCGCGCCGCTCCAGTGGCGGGGACCGGCCGCACCGTGACGGATCCCGGCGGCGACCATCAGCTGTCCATCGGGTTTAACGGTTTCAAAAGCCGGGCCGACTTCAAACAAGGCAGAATTGCCAAAGCCTTTATCGGCATTTCGCCCTGCCGCTTCAATCAGATTGCCCAGGATAGACGGGCGCATTTGATCCAGATCGGAGGAGATCGGGTTGGTAAGAGTCAGCGCATTATCATTCGAACCGAAAAGGGCAGCGCGACCCTTTGGCATGAAAGACCAGGTGACTGTTTCGGCCATGCCGCGCGCAGCCAGCGCGCAGCGGGATTTGCGCATCCGGCCGGATAAAACAGTTTCGGCAACTTCACCGGTGGCAGTGTTGCTGCGTACAGAGACCGCTTCAATTTTGTCATAGCCGTAAATGCGGGTGACTTCCTCGACCAGATCGGCGCGGCCTTCCACGTCACCGCGCCAGCTTGGCGGAACGGCTTTACTGCCTTTCATTTTAAAGCCGAGGCTTTCGAGGATTTTGGTTTGCTCTTTTGCATCAACGTTTATACCGCCCAGGCGGCTGGTGTAGGCTGGATCGAAGTCTATTTCGCGGGTGGTGTCGATTGAATTGCTGGCCTCGACAATGTCTGACGGCTCCCCGCCGCAAAGATCCAAAATCATTTCAACAGCGAGGTCCGCGCCGGGACGCGTGAAAGCGGGATCAAGGCCGCGTTCATTGCGGTAGCGCGCATCAGAATCAATTTGCAGTGCGCGACCTGTTCTGGCAGTCAGGTACGGGTCAAAATATGCACATTCCAAAAAGACGTTTGTTGTGCTTTCCGTGCAGCCTGTCGGCTCTGCGCCGACAATCCCGCCAACCGCCTGTACACCGGCATCGTCGCAGACAACCGTCATGCCGCTCTCCAGCGTGTAGGATTTATCATTGAGCGCGTCTATGGTTTCGCCTTTTTTAGACTCGCGGACATGGATGTGGCCGCTGAGTTTATCCGCATCAAACACGTGGAGCGGGCGCCCAAGGCCGATTGTAAAAAAGTTTGTAATATCAACGAGCGCAGAGATCGGGCGCAGGCCGATGGCTTTTAAACGTTTCTGAAGCCAGTCCGGGGACGGGCCGTTTTTTACATCTTTAATATAACAGCCGACAAAATGCGGGCAGCCTTCAGTGAACTGAATCTCGACATTAACCGGGCTTTTGAAAGAGCCTTTGACGGGTTTAATCTCCTGCGGTTTAAGCGTACCAAGACCGGCGGCGGCCAGGTCCCGGGCAATGCCATGAACGCCGCAGCAATCGGCGCGGTCGGGTGTAATCGCAATATCAATGACCGGATCATCCATGCCGTAAATTTCAGTAAAGGGCGTCCCGATCTTTGCATCTTCGGGCAGGTCGATAATGCCTTCATGGTCATCAGACAGGCCCATCTCACGCTCGGAGACCATCATGCCGTTACTCTCCTGTCCGCGGATCTTGCCTTTTTTGAGAACCATATCCGTGCCGGGAATGTAAGAGCCTTCCGGGGCAAAAATCCCTTTCATGCCGGTGCGGGCATTCGGCGCGCCGCAGACCACCTGGACTTTCTCTTTACCCGTATCAACGCTCAGGACTTTCAGCCGGTCGGCATCCGGGTGCTGCTTGGCCTCAATCACATGCGCAACCGTAAAAGGTGCAAATGTCTCACCCGGATTCTCAACTCCCTCAAGCTCCAGCCCAATGGCGGTCAGCTTGTCGGTAATCTCTTCCAGTGATGCATTTGTCTCTAAATGCTCTTTCAGCCAGCTTAAAGTGAATTTCATAATTAAGTATCCTTTGTCGGTAGGATATGTAAGCTGAAATCGATTGGGATTCCAAGGTTTTTATAGAGATTTTGGGCGGCCTCGTTGGATTTTTCAGCTAGCCAGTAAATCCGCGCCCAGTTTTCGGCTTTGCCGGTCTGGAGAAGTTCAAAAATCAGGCGGCGGGCAAGTCCCTTGCGGCGGTGATCCTGGCGGAC
>JANQIB010000072.1 GCA_028282385.1 Alphaproteobacteria bacterium | reverse complement strand
TGAACAGGCTGCGCGTAAGGAGCTTTTGCAGTTTTTTGATGCGCTTGGCCCGGCCGACCCACTGACAATGAAAGCCCGGCGAAAACTTTCCAGTCTTCTCTTTTCTTAAAAACCGCCCTATATCTTTTCTTATGGACAAAGACCTGCCAGATGAAATTCCAATTTTCCCGCTCACCGGGGCGCTCTTGCTGCCGCGGGGGATATTGCCGCTCAATATCTTTGAGCCGCGCTACCTGGCGATGGTCGATCATGCTTTATCAACGCACCGGCTGATCGGGATGATCCAGCCGCGCGAATATGCCGGGCAGGATCTCTATGAAACCGGGTGTGCCGGGCGGATTGTTTCCTATGAAGAAACCGATGACGGGCGTTACCTGATTTCCCTGAAAGGTGTGTCACGTTTTCATGTCGTTCAGGAAATAGAAGAAAAAAACGGTTTCCGAAATGTGAAGGCCGGGTGGACGCCATTTGAAAATGACCTGTTACCGACGGAATGTATGAATGTTGACCGCACACGTCTGAATGGCCTGCTGCAGCATTATTTTGATCTTCAGGGGCTCAGCTGTGACTGGCAGGCCGTCGAAGAGGCAAAGGATGAAAAACTGATGACCTGTCTGGCCATGGTTTGTCCGTTCGAACCGGAAGAAAAACAGGCTTTGCTGGAAGCAACTTCCTGTAATAAACGCGCCGAGCTTTTTATTACCATGCTCGATATGGCGGTAAAATCAAAAGACGTATCCGAAGCAAAGCATTAAAGCTTATGCCACTTGGCACCGTCAGCTGTGTCTTCAATCCCGACGCCCATCGCGGTTAGTTCATCACGGATACTATCGGCGCGGGCGAAATTCTTTTCCTTTTTCGCCGCCGCGCGTTCTTCCAGTAGCGTTTCAATTTTGACGACATCCAGGTCGCCGGTCTCAACCGCGAACCAGTCTTCCGGTTTTTGCTGCAAAATCCCCAGCAGGTTTCCGGTGGCCAGCAACTGGCCTTTCAGCTTCGCATGATCATTTTCGATTTTAGCAATCGCCAGAAGCTCGGTTAAAGCCTGCGGCGTATTCAGATCGTCACAGAGCGCTTTTAATACGTCTTCCGGCACGGCGGCGTTTTCATCCGCGTGAACACTCTCCAGTTCCTGCATCCGTGCATAAAGCTTGTCGAGTGTTTTGCGGGTTTGCGCCAGCCGCTCCGCGCTCCAGTCCAAAGGCTGGCGGTAATGCGCTGATAATAAAGCAAGGCGCAACACTTCACCCGGATGCTCCTTAATCAGATCATGCACAAGCAGAAAGTTGCCGAGCGACTTGGACATTTTTTCACCTTCCACGGTGACAAAGCCGTTATGCACCCAGTATTTTGCAAAGCTTTCCGGCTTATCTTCCGTTCCGTGCGCGCAGCAGCTTTGTGCAATTTCATTTTCATGGTGCGGGAATTTTAAATCCGCCCCACCGCCGTGAATATCAAAAGGCAAGCCGAGATGTTTTTCCGCCATTGCCGAACATTCAATATGCCATCCCGGCCGGCCAAAGCCGAATGGGCTGTCCCATCCCGGTTCATCCCCGCTGGAAGGTTTCCAGAGCACAAAATCCGCCGCATCTTTTTTATATGGGGCGATTTCCACGCGCGCGCCGGCAATTTGTTCATCGCGTGAGCGGCCGGACAATGCGCCGTAAGACGGATTGGAAGGGACGTTAAACAAAACATGCCCCTCGGCCTCATAGGCATGGCCACGCTCTATGAGTGCTGCAATCTGGTCAATCATTTCCCCGATATGCTCTGTCGCCCTGGGCTGGATATCGGGCACGCGCACGCCAAGGCTGGCCATATCATCATTGTAAATCTGCGCATATTTTTCCGTGATGGTGGAAATCTCTTCCCCGGTTTCCCGGGCGGCGGTGATGATCTTGTCCTCGACATCGGTGATGTTCGAAACGTACGTGACTTTCGGATAAAGCGCCTTCAGAAGCCGCGACCACTGGTCAAACACGACGGCCATGCGGGCATTGCCGATATGGGCGTAATTATAAACAGTCGGTCCGCACGCATACAGGCGCACATGACCCTCATCCAGGGGTGCAAAAACCTCTTTTTCACGAGTTAAAGAATTATAGAGTTTTAGCTCAGCCATTGATAATCCTCATCCTTAATGCCGCCCTGCACCGCGGCAGGATAGCCTTCGGTGAGGACTATAGTCTTATTTACAGCAATCGCAACCGCAGTTGCAGTCAGGGCCGCACGTGCCCTCACAATTACAATTTGCGCATCCGCATTCACATTTACTTGTCATTTCGGGCCTTTCGCCTTAAATAAGCTGGTAACCCGAACTATAGCACAGGATCATGACAAGCTTAAAGGCCGTAAATACTGACCCCCGTCCGACCCGCGAAGAGGCGGAAAAAGCCGTTGAAACGCTTTTGCGCTATATCGGTGAGGACATCTCCCGCGCGGGGCTGGTGGAAACACCGGCGCGCTATGTCCGCGCTTTTGATGAATTTTTCGAAGGCTACACACAGGACGCGGCGGCGGAGCTGCAAAAAACCTTCGAGGATATTGAAAATTACAATGACATGGTGATTGTCCGCGGGATCGATTTTGTCTCGCACTGTGAACATCACATTGTTCCAATCCTTGGCCGTGCGTCCGTGGCGTACTGGCCGGATAAAAAAGTCGTCGGCATTTCAAAACTCGCGCGTATTGTTGATGTCTACGCAAAGCGCCTGACCTCACAGGAAAACATGACGACAAATATTGCTGATGTGATCGAACAGGTCCTTGAGCCGAAGGGCGTTGCTGTTCTGGTTGATGCTAATCATCAATGCATGTCCACGCGCGGCGCGGAAAAAGCGGCAAGCTCAACCATCACCTCGGCCTTCCGCGGTGTGTTTGAAACCTCTGCAGAGCTCCGCGCGCGGTTTTTGGAATTAAGTAAGGAATAAGAGATGTCCCAAGCCGTTGATCCAAAACTTCTTGAAATTCTGGTCTGCCCGCTGACCAAGGAACCTTTGGAGTATGATGCGGGTGCGCAAGAACTTATCTCGGGGCGTGCCGGTCTTGCTTACCCCATCCGTGACGGCATCCCGATCATGCTTGTCGACGAAGCCCGCAAGATTGAGGAATAAAAAAACCCGGCGGGGAATGATCGCCGGGTTTTTGCTTGGGGGATTTTATTTCTTCTTCTTTTTCCTGTTGGTTTTAATCTCTTCGGCTTCTTTTAAAATGCCGGCCTCATAGTCCTCTTCCATGCGTTTGCGGTTGTCATTGACGACTTTCCTGTTGGATTTTACCACCATCTGCAACGCCACGTGAAAATCCTGGAACGGCACGCCTTTTAAAATCGGGTAGAGGTATCTTTCGCGCGGATTAAGGCAGGCCACATCCCGCAGATCCGTTAAAAACCGCTCAAAAACCCGGCCATATTTCTGGCCCTCTTTCTTCTCCAGTTCATCCATGACGGCCTCCCGTACGCAGCGCGGCTGCCTTATGGGCCCGCGCGCGGAATTCATTCATCTCGCTCAGGGCTTCCTGCTCCCGGTAAGCCTGCTCCAGTTTGGCGGCCCGGTCCAAAAGCCGGGTAAATTGACGCAGATTTCCCCGTGCCTTGTCCTTTTCCGCAAAGGCCGCATCGTATAAGTCCTTGACATCAAAGTAAGATATCTCTTGTTGATTATCGTTTTCGGGGATCAAGATTTTAGTGATCCTGTTTGCCCACACACTGATTTGAAACATGGTTTATACCCTTTCCATCCACTTAATTGATTACATAATACAAAGATGGGTTTCTAAAAAAGGCCGCCCATGAGGATTATTCACGGGCGGCCCTGTGTTGTGGGGAAGCCCCCTTTACCGCCTATTTTTGTATTATGATTGAAAATAAAATATCAAAAAAACTGTTTAAAATCAATATAATAATATTATATACTCTATGATAGAAACTATAAAAAATATAATTTAAGACACATTTTTTGGGTAACTATATTGCTTTTTAGTCCCGTTTTGTCATCCCCTGAATTTGGCGTCAGCCAAATTGTAAGGGGATCTGGAAATTCCCAGACCCCCACACGGGGGCGGGGGTGACATTTCTTGAGAGAGGAGAAAAAATGAAAATCATCACGTCGTCCCAATGCCGCGCCGGACGCGCCCTTTTAGGTTGGAGCCAGCCCGATCTGGCCAAACGCGCGCGCATGAACAAACAAACCATCAGTAACTTTGAAGCAGGCAAAAGTACGCCATCTAAAACTTCTTTAGAAAAACTCGAAACGACACTTGAAAATGGGGGTGTGTTTTTCACTGAAAGAGGAGGTGTTGAACCAACTCAGGAAACAATAAGGACTTATAAAGGCCAACGTGGCTTCCAGAGTTTTATGATGGATGTGTTTGAAACTTGCCGGGATATTGGCGGGGACGTGTTCGTGACCAATGTTGATGAAAACCTGTTTGACAAATGGGCCGGGGATGATTTCATATTTAATACGTATTTAAAAAATATGCAGTCCCTGCCCGAAGGACAATTTAAATTCCATACAATTGTGTCAGAAAGTGACTCTTACAAAGCTGTTAACACCTACTCGGAATACAGATATATCCCGAAAAAATATTGGTCGCCTGTTTCTACCTACATCTACGGAAACAAAATGGCGAACATTATCTTTTCGGATGATGACGTTCTGGTGCGTGTTTATGACCAGAAAGATCTCGTAGAAGCACAGAGAAAAACCGCTTTATTTATTTGGAACAATGCAAAAAGCAATTCAGAATAATAATCTCAGTCCTGAGAAAAGTGCTTTCGGAGAAGCCTCAAGAGGATTCTTCCATGGCAAAGGCTTGCCCGCCATATACACTTATTCATCACCCGATCCAAATATAGAGAATGATATTGTCAATAGCGCAACTGGTTTATCAAATTCACGCAAACTCCCGGCTATTATCTGCGGCGCAATGAAGAAGCACTGATCCCGGAAGCTGCGCCAGAAGTCTTGGAATTGGCGGGTTACTTTAACCTGCTGGCAGATATCGGCTGTGGCGAAGCTTTCACTCAAAAAATTCTACCTTTTATTGGCGATGCGGATTACGGGGCTTTGGACGCAAATCCGGACTATTTACAGGAAGTGAAGCGCCAATATCTTGAAGCTTTCCCCGGACAGAAAGACAAGGTTCATTTACGCCAGTCGGACTTCCTGACAGATCCGATTCACTTTCCGGGTGTTCCCTTCCCTGTAATGCTTGGGGCTACGATTACCAACTTCGGGACGATTGATTCCGTCAGGCAGATTTTCAGGCAGATTAAACCGCTTGCCGAGCAAGGCAATGGCAGCTTTATATTTACGCATGATACAAACACGCATGTACCAACTTTGGATGAAACATATCTTCACGAATATCTGGCAAGATCTACACTGAATGTGTTGCACCGAATGAAAAGAGACCTGATTTCAGAAAATTTTAACCCTGATGCCTTCGGGTTTACACGGGTATGGGATAAAAATACCAGTACCTATAATTTGTGCATGTATCCTAAAAAGGGCATGACTTTCATGCTGGACGGAGAATGGTTTACTTTGAAAAAAGATCAAATCTTACCGCAAGCACCCCTTATGAAACTACCGTCTGATCTAATGCTGTCTATTGCCAAGTCCGAAGGTTTTGATCATCACAACCCTATCTTTGATCGAAATGAAGGACATATCGCTCTTCAACATGTTCATCTTTAAAAACCAACAAACTTGTGCTATACTCTCCTTATAAACACTACACGTGCGCCCGCATTTTTGCGGGCTTTTTTATTGGTTTTTTCAAAACCCATGTGGACTTAGTCCACATTTTAGAGCGGTTTTTCAGGGGTTTACAAAAAATGTGGGTCAACACGGGGTAAAAATGTAAGTCCACTTTTTTCTTGCGCTGCGGTAAGGATTTTGGTTATCACTATGGACATGGAAGCAATTGGCCGGAATTTACTAAGCCTTCTTCTCCTTCTCCTTATCGCCCCTTAAGCGGGCATGAGGTGCGGCCACGCATCTACGCTTAAGGGACTATCAAGACAATTCAACCCAGAGCGATAAGGAATTTTTAAAATGCAACAGACTAAGTCCACATCAACGCCTTCTGATAAAGACAGGACCAGGGATAGAATAGTTATATTCGACACGACCCTGCGCGACGGGGAACAATCGCCCGGCTGTTCAATGACGCTGGATGAAAAGCTGCGCATGGCGCGGCTTTTGGACGAGATGGGCGTGGATGTGATCGAAGCAGGTTTTCCGATTGCCTCGCAGGGCGATTGGGAATGTGTGAACGAGATTTCAAAAACGCTGAAAAATGCGGTGGCGTGCGGCCTGAGCCGTGCGACGAAAAAAGATATTGATGCGGCCGGGGAGGCTTTGAAACCTGCCCATGCGCGCCGGATTCACACTTTTATTTCGACCAGCCCGCTGCATATGAAATACAAGCTGCAAATGACGCCGGAGGCCGTTCTGGAAGCGGTTGCAGAAAGTGTCACCCATGCGCGTGGGTTTACTGATG
>JANQIB010000071.1 GCA_028282385.1 Alphaproteobacteria bacterium | reverse complement strand
GCGATGGGGAAGAAAATTAAGTCCGAAATGGATAAACAGCGCGAGACATTTGTCAGCGGCGCGGCCGAGCATAATGATGTTCCGAAAAAACAGGCGGCAGCGATTTTTGAACAAATCGCCAAATTTGCGGGATACGGCTTTAACCGGGCGCACGCCTCCTGTTATGCACTTGTCGCTTATCAGACGGCATGGCTCAAAGCCAATTATCCGGTGGAGTTTATGGCTGCGTCCATGACATTGGATTACGGGAACACGGATAAGCTGGCTGTCTTTAAACAGGAGCTTGACCGGATGGGCATCAGATTGCTGGCACCGGATATCAATAAATCCGATGTGATGTTCAAGGTGGAAGACGGCGCGGTGCGTTATGCTTTGGCTGCGTTGAAAGGGGTCGGTGAGGGGGCAATGGAAGGCGTGACCCTCGAGCGGGAAGAAAATGGTCCTTATAAAGACCTGGATGATTTTGTTTCACGCATGGATCACAAGACGATGAATAAACGCCAGTTTGAAGGGCTGGTCTGTGCGGGTGCTTTTGACCGGTTTAATGCAAACCGGGCGGAGCTTCATGTGAATACGGAGATGGTTCTGCGCTTTGCCGCAACGCAGGCCGAGGATAAAGAGAGCGGTCAGGTGAGTTTATTTGGTGAGGCGGATGAGGCTTCAAAATTACCGCCACTTCAAAAAACTGAAGAATGGGATCACCTGGAAAAGCTTGGCCATGAATTTGGTGCGATCGGTTTTTATCTTTCTGCGCACCCGCTTGATCCGAAGGCCGGGCAGCTTTCCCGGCAGGGGGTTGTGTCTTATACCAACCTGGCGGAAGAGCTGAAAAGCCGGATCTCCAGCCGTGTTCAGCTTGCCGGCGTACTGATTAAAAAACAGGAGCGTATGTCTGCGCGCGGTAATAAATTTGCCTTTTTGCAATGTTCAGACAGTAGCGGTGTCTATGAGGTGATGATTTTCTCCGATACGCTGGCTGCCTGCCGCGATCTTTTACAGCCCGGTACAGCGCTTTTAATTACAGTTGATGCGGAAGAAAAAGAAGATCAGATCCGCCTGACCGGGCAGATGATCCAGCCGCTCGACCAGGCGATGGCAACAAAACTCAAAGCCATCGAAATTCATATGGATGCCCCGGCGCCGGCGGCAAAACTAAAAGAATTATTGGAAGAAGAGGGGAAAGGCCTCGTATCGATCAGCCTGTATGCCTATACAAATGATAATGATGTGGCTGAAATTACTTTGCCTGCCAAATACGCCGTCTCCCCGGCCTCGATCCATACGCTTCAAAAAACACCGGGTGTGATCGAGGTTAAGGAATTTTAGCCTTTTTCCTTGCTTTTCCTCTCAAAACCCCCTAAAACCGCGCACATCAGGCCGTTTTTTGACCTGAAATACACATGCGGGATCCTTGATTTCCGGTGGCCCTAAAAAGCCCCAAACCCGCAGAGGACATATAACTGGAACGAACAAAAAGGAGAAACCAGATATGGCTATGCCAACTTTTACTATGCGCCAATTGCTTGAAGCAGGCGTTCATTTCGGACATCACACACGTCGCTGGAACCCCAAGATGAAAGATTACATCTTCGGTGTGCGCAATGGCGTTCACATTCTTGATCTTCAGCAGACAACACCGATGCTTGGGAACGCTTTGCAGGCGATGCGTGATATCGTTGCCGGTGGCGGACGTGTTTTATTTGTCGGCACAAAGCGTCAGGCAGCTGACAAGATTGCCGAAAGTGCCAAACATTGCGGTCAATACTATGTGAACCACCGCTGGCTTGGCGGTATGATGACGAACTGGAAAACAATTTCAGCCTCGATTGCCCGTCTGCGTGAGCTGGAAGAACTTCTCGGTAAGGCAGATACAGGGCTGACAAAGAAAGAAACCCTGATGTTGACCCGTGAAAAGGATAAGCTGGAGCTATCTCTTGGCGGCATTAAAGATATGGGCGGTCAGCCGGATGCACTGTTTATCATTGATGTGGTCAAAGAAGACCTAGCTGTAAAAGAAGCGAATAACCTGGGCATTCCGGTTTTTGCGATCCTGGATTCAAATGCAGATCCTGCCGGTGTTGATTATCCGATCCCGGGCAATGACGATGCGCTGCGCGCGATCGAGCTTTATTGTGACCTGTTTGCTGAATCTATTCTTGACGGTCTGCAGGCTGAGCTTTCCAAGTCCGGCAAAGATCTTGGCACAGCAGAGGAGGTAAATGTCGAGGTTCCTGAGGAGGCTGCACCTGAAGCTGCTGCGGCTGAAACGGCGGCCCCTGCAGAAGAACAGGCACCTGAGCAAAAAGCTGCCTCTGCGTAAAGTTTGAACATTACCCGTTAGAAAAAGGAAAAAACGATGACAGCAATTACAGCCTCAATGGTGAAAGAACTCCGTGAGAAATCCGGCGCGGGCATGATGGATGCCAAAAAAGCGCTCGAAGAAACCGGCGGGGATATGGAAGCCGCGGTTGATTTTCTGCGTAAAAAAGGTCTGGCCAAGGCGGAGAAAAAATCTTCCCGCACCGCGGCGGAAGGCTTGGTCTCTGTGGCAACAAGCGGGACAACCGGTGTTGCCGTGGAAGTGAATTCTGAAACAGATTTCGTGGCCAGGAACGATCAGTTCCAGGGATTTGTCCGCAATCTAACAGATAAGGCGATGAATGAGGCGTCTAATCTGGAAGAATTGATGGAAGCCGATATGGGCGGAAAATCCGTGAAGGACACGCTGACCGATCTGATTGCAACAATCGGGGAGAATATGAGCGTACGCCGGATGGAAAAACTTTCCGTCGGGAAGGGCGCCGTTGTTTCTTACGTCCATAACGCTGTTGCCGATAATCTCGGCAAGATCGGTGTTCTGGTGGCGTTAGAATCTGAAGGGAATCAGACCAAGCTGGAAGAGCTTGGCAAGCAACTGGCCATGCATGTTGCCGCGGCTTTCCCGAAATATCTGGACCGCGACAGCGTTGACCCTGAAGCAGCAGAGCGTGAAAAGAACGTCTTGCGTGAACAGGCGATGGCTGAAGGCAAGCCAGCCGAGATCGTTGAGAAAATGCTCGAAGGACGGATGCGCAAATTCTATGAAGAGATTTGTCTTCTCGACCAAACGTTCGTGATGGACGGTGAAACTAAAGTTTCAAAAGTTCTTGAAAATGCTGCCGGTGATGTTGGCGCGCCGGTGAAGCTGACGGCCTATACCCGCGTTCAGCTCGGTGAAGGGATCGAAAAAGAGGAAGAAGATTTCGCTGCCGAAGTTGCGAAAGCGGCGAACGCATAATTTTTAAGTAAAAATCATTGGTTTTCCCCAACTATTAGAAAAACCTAAAGTAAAAAATTGTAAAGGCCGCAGGATTGCGGCCTTTTTCATGGTTTTTCTTGACATGTAAATAATAATTTAGTATGTAATATACCAACTAAATTATAAAAAAATATTTTAACAGGGAGAAATACTATGATTGATTCAATCAAGAATCATTGGCGTAAAGTAATGGCCGCACCTTTAGTTGTTGTAGGTGGGCTGAGTTTAGCTGGTTGTGAAAATGCCGCAGACGTGGCTTCACGAAATCTATCTACAGCAGCTGATAATTTTGAAATCCAGCGGGAAGTTATCTTCTATAATCCTGTGCATAATCACTATTTTGCAACCCTCAAAGGACGATGTTCTATAGAAGTCGACGCTCCAAAAAATAAACTTGATGTGACCTGTAAGCACGGTCCTAAGGATCTAAGGAAGCACTTCCTTGGGCGGGGGGTTGGCTCAGAGTTTTTTGTTCTGCAAACGGAACCCGCTAATGTAAGTGAGTATCATACTCGTGTTACATTTCATCCTCAGGGCTTTATTCCTGATATAGATTTTCGTGGCGATGCAGGAGAGTTGGTGGATCCAACCCGGCCGGACACGCATGGAAAGGAAGTTCCACAAGAGGCACAACCAATAGAAAGGTCAACAACGCCGACAGGACAGGAATTACTGCCAATATTGCCAAAATAAGATAACGTTTGTTGTCTGGTTTCAGGCCCTATAAATAACGGTATAAAGCCGAAATTGACAAAAAAGGCCGCGATTTTCGCGGCCTTTTTTATAGGCAATCAAGAGTCTGCCAATTTCTCAGGCGACGGCTGCAACCGGCGCAATTTCTTTTGTTTTTGTATAGTCATCAACGCCGCATAATTTGAAATAGGCGTTGGCGGCTTCCTCTCCGCCAATTACTCTATGAAAATCTCGGATTTTTATTGTTCCCCATACCGTCTCATATCTACAATCTGAGTTTTCATTTGCAGAAATATATGTATTTCCTAAAAATTGTGCCAAGGGAAGAATGGAGTCAAAAAGAAAACCAAGTTCTTTTTTGGTTAAAATAGATGCCGGTTTTAAAGTTTCTCCATTTTTATTTTTATGCTTTCTTCGTGTTCTCATGAATGATCTAGAGAGTTTTTCTCTGTGCGGTTTGGCCAGAGCAATTAGCTCATATGGATTATACTGGTGTTTTTTTCTTAATTCGTGGATGGTGATTTTATCTATAGAATGATGTGCCAAAAGCCATGGATTAAGTTCATCACGAAAAAATACGCCATCAGTAAAATTTCCATTTTTGTCCAAGCTTTTCTGTATAAATTGTTTTCTGTCGGCTTTCTTCGGTTGCATGGTCCAATTATATCCTCGCATTAAGTAGTCTTCTAAAACAGACACATATAGCTCGGAACGGGAAAAACCATTATATCCTTGTGGTTTGAGAATATTGTGACTATCCATCTCTGGCAATAAATGACGTAGTGAGGCATTATAAATCGCGAGTATAGCCAGTACCTGATGACACATTTCGTGCAGAAGAATGATGTCTCTTTTTTCAAAATCAAAGTTATTATTGTGAAGAAAAATTGCTTCCACTAGTGTCATGTCTGCACGCACTGCTTCACGTAATTCTCCCCAAAAGCCAAAGCGGGGGGTATTGGTATGGCAGTAAAAACAATCTCCAAGACTGGCATTATGAATATCAGACATTTAGTATGTTTACAGGAAGGTTAAAAATTATGTCAATAAATATTTTTTCGTACTGAATTGATTTTTAAGCATGATTCCCGTATGTTTCAGCGTCATGTCAGAGCCTGCCTTAAAAACGGATGAACCGCCTATGTCCCAAGCCCAGCCGAAATATAAACGTGTTTTATTGAAAATGTCCGGAGAGGTTCTGATGGGCCCGAATGA